>JBBSVG010000068.1:0-8636 GCA_038233775.1 Bacteroidota bacterium
CGGTAGAAGCTCGGCTGCCGGACGCCGTCGTCGGGATCGAACAGGCCAGCGCTGACCGGCGTCTTGTCGTGGATGGCCCACAACTGATAGGTCTGCCCCGCTGAGGCGGTCGGAAGATTGGCGACCTGCAAGATGGCGCGGCGGCCTTCGGGGTCCCAGATCACCTTGCCGTAGCCGCTCGGTTGCGCGTCCTGCCCATCGAGCCGGGCCACGCGGACCAGCGGCGCGCCGAGCACCTCGAGCAGCGCTGTCTGTCGGCTGAGGCTGTCGCGGAGAACCGTCAGTTGCGCGGTTTGCGTGGCGAGCATCTCGCCCTGGCGCCGCGTTTCGCCGCCCAGCCGGAGCACTTGGGCGATCAGCGCAACGGCGCCGACGAGCAGCACGGCGAGCGTCGCAAGGGCCAGCGCGGGCCGGTGCAACCCGAGCGCCGAGGCAAACCGAACGGCCGGACCATCTTCCCGGCGGCGACCCGGCGCGGCATCGGACCGGCGCGCGGCAGTCGTTCGGGTCGAGCTGACAACCGACGGCGACAGGCTGCCGCCCGAGGCTTTTCCGTCGGAACCGGACCCAGTAACGGCGCGAAGAATCCGCTCCCGCACGGCCGGATCGGGCGCAACCGGTTCCGTCTCGACGGCCAAGTGCGCGACGGTCCAGCGGACTTCGGCGAGAATCTGCGCCGCTTCGTCGCCGCCTGCGGCCCGTGCCTCGTCGAAGCGTCGCTGCTCGTCGCCGTCGAGCGGCAGACCGAGCGCAACGTCGGCGCACAGGTCGCGGAACTCGACCGGATCGAACGGTGCGTTCACAGGCGCCCCCGCAGGAGTGCGTTCACAGGCGCCCCCGCAGGATTCGTTCGAGTTTGATCATGCCTTGCCGCATCCGAGTCTTGACGGTGCCGAGCGGAATGCCTTCCCGCTCGGAGATCTCCGATTGGGAAAGGCCGCTATAATAGGCGATGTGGAGCGCCTCGCGCTGTTCGGTCGGCAGGGTGTGCAGCGCACGGCGTACCAAATCCGCCCGCTCACCCATCTCCAACTGATCCAGCGGCGAGAGATCGTCGGACTGAAGCTGGGCGGTCCACCCGCCGTAGCTGTCCTCCTCACTCCCGGTGTCTCCCTCAAGAACGCGGAACCCTTTCGAGCGGATTCGGTCGATGGCCCGATTTCGCGCCATCGTGACGAGCCACGCATAGACGTTGCCCTTCGATTCATCGAACCCGGCGCTGCGTTCCCAGACGCGGACAAACACTTCCTGCAACACGTCTTCGGCCTCTTCCCGGCGCTTGACGATGCCGAGCACGAGGCCGTGGAGCAGCGGGGCGTATTGGTCGTAGAGCGCGGCCAGCGCCCTGGCATCGCCGGTAGCGATCTGCCGAATCCACTCCGATTCCTGGGCCGCGCGGGGGCGACCGGATGATGAGACGGAATCGAGCAGCATAACGTGAGGAATATCGAGGATCGGCGGACAAGTCCGACAGACATATGTAGGCCTATCGGACATGTCCCTAACAGCAGCAACCCGCCGCCGGTGCCGTCCGTCTCAGAAGTAGAAATTGAGCACGAGCGAGCCGTAGGGCGCGATGTCGGAGCGCGTCAGCCGGGTTTCAGTGTCGGCAGCCTCAACGGCGACGGCGCTGGTGCGCGACGATTGCCAGCCCGCTTCGCCGCCGAACGAGAACTCGCCGGTCAGAAAGTGCTCGAACCCGAACCCGGCCGAGAGGCCGATGGGACCAGCCTCGTCCTCCAGCCGATTGACCACGCCGCCGTCGAGCGCCGTGCTGGCGGTGTTGATCGTGCTGGAGCCGGAGACCGAGGCGAACGTCTTCGAAAGCAGCACGAC
Source organism: Bacteroidota bacterium (assembly GCA_038233775.1). Classification (GTDB taxonomy): domain Bacteria; phylum Bacteroidota; class JBBSVG01; order JBBSVG01; family JBBSVG01; genus JBBSVG01. The sequence continues at coordinate 1,837 of JBBSVG010000068.1, forward strand.
CGCGTACGGGCTGGTCTTGCTCCGCTCCGGTCGGCGGAAGAAGAAGCGCCCGCCGACGGTCGGTGTGACGGTCCAGACCCGAGCCGTGAGCGTCTGTTTTTGATCCGGCGCGGTCCGTTCGACCGTCGCGCTCGACCGACTGAAACCGACCGAGACCATCGGCGCCAGATGCCCGCCGACGATCAGCGAGGCGCGGTAGAACAGCCCGCGACCGGTCGGCGGCAGCTCCAGCGTGAGGGCCGGGTTGTCGCCCGAGGCGGGGTAAACCGATAGGGTCGTGGGACTCGACGACGGCAGCGCCGTCAGTTGCACGCCGAAATTGAACGCGTTCTGCGCCGCTGCCCGTCCGGCTCCGCCCATCAGAGCGAGCCCCGCTGCCACCGCCAAGATCCGTTTCATCCGTCGCCTCGCTGAAAAGGTAGAGTCGCCCGGCTGAACAGCGGCGCCGGTCGGGAAATGCCCTGCGCCATACGCCACCGGCCGACGAAAAAGGCGGGTGCCCTCCTCGTCGGCCGGTGGGAAACGGTTGCAAGCCTCGGCGTCAGTCCATGATCTTCCGCAAAAACGCCGGTCGGTCGGGGTTCGACTTGTCGATCCGCTCGCGAGCCGGTTCGACGGGCGAGCCGTAGGGGTTCGTCCCGAGCGCCTCGCGGGTCGGCCGACCGTCGCCCAAGCTCGATGGGTGAATCGGGTTCGGCTGACTGATGGCCGGGCGCGGTGCGTTCGGCGACGACACGCCCGAACCGGTCGGCTGCATCGGGGCGATGGGTTCGCGCCGCAGGTAGGCCGGCGTGTCCATTTTCTGCAGCGAGGTCGTCCCCTGGTACTCGATGGGCTGGGCCGGGGTCCGAATCGTCGCCGGTGAGCCGATGGGCTGCGTCTGCCGCTTGGGCGCCTTGCGGTTGAAACCGGTGGCGATGACCGTGACCATCAGCTTGTCTTCCATCGTCTCGTCGATGACCGCGCCCAAGATGACGTTGGCATCCTCGCCAGCCGCCTCCTGGATGATCATCGCCGCTTCGTTGACTTCATACAGGCTCATGTCCTTGCCGCCGGTGATGTTGACCAGCAGCCCGAGCGCGCCGGAGATCGAGACGCCATCGAGCAGCGGGCTCGAGATCGCGTCGTGCGCCGCCTCGACCGCCCGGTTCTCGCCGCTGGCGACGCCGGAGCCCATCAGCGCGTCGCCCATGTCGCTCATCGTCGTCTTGACGTCGGCGAAGTCGAGGTTGATCAGGCCGTGGACGGTAATCAGTTCCGAGATGCCGCGCGTCGCGTTGTAGAGCACATGATCGGCGATGTTGAACGCATCCTGCAACGTCGTCGAGCGGTCGATGATCGAGAGCAGCTTCTGGTTCGGGATGACGATCAGTGTATCGACGTGCTTGCGCAACTCCTCGATCCCGGCCTCGGCTTGGCGCATCCGGCGCAGCCCTTCGGCGTTGAACGGCTTGGTGACGATCCCGATGGTCAGCGCGCCGATGCTCTTGGCGATGTTCGCCACGACCGGCGCGCCGCCGGTGCCGGTCCCGCCGCCCATCCCGGCCGTGATGAAGACCATGTCCGACCCGGCCAGCACCCGTGCGATTTCCTCGCGGTCCTCCTCCACGGCCCGCTGGCCGACGCTCGGGTCGGCCCCGGCGCCCAGCCCACGGGTCAGGTTCTTCCCGATCTGGATCTTGTTCGGCGCTTGGCTGCGGTCGAGCGCTTGGGCGTCGGTGTTGCAGGCGATGAAGTCGATCCCGGTGATGCCCCGGTCGATCATGTTCTGAATCGCGTTGCCGCCGCCGCCGCCGACGCCGATGACGCGAATCTTGGCGCCCGGATCGGTGTCTGAATCGAATTGGATAGGCATGGTGTGGTCTCCTGTTGCGCTGTCGCTGGGTTGGATAAGGGGGAAGTCAGTAGAAAGATCGACGCTCAGAGTTCCTCGAACCACGAGGCCATCCGCTTCCAGATCGCGCCCATGCGCGGCTCTTTCGGCTCGCGCGCGGCGTCGGTTTCTTCGTCGGTCGGCGCCTCGGCGGTCGGCTCGAACGCGGCCGGTCGGGTCGGGGTCGGCGTGGGATGCGGATCGGGCGCCGGTGCGGAGGTGGACATCGGCGCGGTCGCATCGCTGCGGTTCAGGTACGCGGTCGATGGAATCGCGCTCGGCCGGTCGGTCGGTCGGCCGTCATCCCCTCGCAGCCCCGGTTCGGTCGTCGGGTACGCATCAATGTTGCGGGCGACGCTGACCATCGTGCTCTTCGGGGCGAACGTTCCGTGGTGATGACCCTTGTGCAGCCCGTGGACGACCAGCCCGACGCCGGTTGCGTACATCGGGTTCTCGATCTCGTGGATCAGTCCGCCGGCCAGTCCGATGGGCAGCCCGATCTTCACGTCGGTTCCGAGAATCTCCCGAGCCAGCGTCGCCGTCCCCTTCACGAGCGCGCCGCCGCCGGTCAGCACGACGCCGGCCGACAAGTGGCGGGCATAGCCGGAGCGCTTGATCTCCAGCCCGATGATCTCCAAGATCTCCTCGATGCGCGGCTGGATGATCTGACAGAGCGTGCTTTTTGAGACTTCTCTCGGAGCGCGACCGCCGATGCCGGGAATCAGGATCGGCTCGTCGTCGATCACCTCGCTGGCGGCGGCGAACCCGTGGACGCACTTCAGATATTCAGCTTGCTCCTGCAAGACGCCCAATCCCTTGCGGATATCGTCGGTCACTTTGCGCCCGGCGATGCCGATGACGGCGGTGTGGCGGATCGTTTTCTCCTCGAACACGGCCAAATCCGTCGTCCCGCCGCCGATATCGACCAGGGCGACGCCGACTTCGCGTTCTTCCTCGGACAGCACCGCGTAGCTCGACGCCAGCGGTTCGAGCACGACATCTTGCACCTCAAGCCCGGCCCGCTCGACGCAGCGGTAGATGTTCTTCGCCGCCGTGACCAACCCGGTGATGACGTGGACGCTGGCTTCCATTCGGACGCCCGACATCCCAATCGGGTCCATCACGCCGTCCTGGCCGTCGATGATGAACTCCTGCGGGATGACGTGGATGATCTTTTGGTCGGACGGCAGCGCGATCCGTTTGGTATCGGCGATCAAGCGGTCCACGTCCGATTGGGTGATCTCGTTGTCCGGCGAGGCAATCGCGATCACGCCCCGGCTCTGGAACGACTGGATATGGTCGCCCGCGATGCCGACGTTGACCATCCGAATCTTCACGCCAGAGTTCTGCTCGGCTTGCTCGATGGCGCTGCTGATCGCCTTGACCGTCCGGTCGATGTTCGTTACGACGCCTCGCGTCAGCCCGTCGCTCGGGGCGCGGCCGATGCCGAGAATGTTGACCCGTCCGGCCCGATCCTGACCGGCGACAATCGCGCAGATCTTCGTCGTCCCGATGTCCAGCCCCACCACGATTTGCCCGTCCATCTGCCCACCTCTTAAAGATCCTGTGTGCTCCACTCCACCCAACAGCTACCGGGGCCGCGCAACGACTTGCCCGGCGTAGCGAACGTCGATATAGGCCAGACTCGCCGCGCCCTGCGGCCGAACGACGGCCTTCCAGAAGGCATCCAGCGCGGCGACCTGCCGGTGCGGCGCCGTCGGATCGAACCGAACCGGAACGGCGCCATCGACCGTGAACGCCGTGATGACGGTCGAATCGCTCAGGTCGAACTCGCTCAACCGGTCGCCTAACGCCGGTGCGTCGGTCCGCAGCGCCGCCAGCAGCGCCAGCGCGGCGCGAACCCGACCCGATGCGAACCGGTCGCCCGGTTGCGCCCGCACGCCGCTCAGAATTGGCAATCCGGCCACCAGCGCCGCTTGTCGCGCAGGCACATCCGGCAGCACGACGCCGTCGCCGTCGATTAAAAGCAGCCCGCCGCTTTCCCCGCGCAGCGCCGCGACCGGCGTCCGTTCCTCGACCTGGACGACCAGCGTGCCCGGCACCTCGCGCCCGACCGTCGCCCGACGAACAAACGGGTTCCGCTCGACCCGGCGGGCGATGGCCCCGGCGTCGGCGTCGTAGAGCTTGCCGCCCGTCGGCACCGCTGCCAGCCGACGCAGTTCGCGCTCGTCGGTCAGCTTCGCCCCATCGACCCGGACCGAGCGCAGCGGCAGCGTCCGTTGCCACGCTCGGGCGGCGACGGCCAGCGCCGTCAGCCCGACCAACGCGGCGACCAGCCGAATCACCGCCCGGCGGCGCGACTTACGCACGGCGAGCGAGTCGGCCCGCAGCGCGGTCCGTAGCTCGTTCTCGACCGCCGGATCTCGCTTCCAGAAACGCATGACGATGATGAAAAGGACCGGAGAAACCGACCGCTCTACGCGGCCAGCGGCTCCTCGCCGTGGATGAAGGCGCGGCTCCAAACCGGATCGAACCCGACCAGCCGCAGCTCGAGCTCGAGCGTGACGCCGAAGTGCGCCTTGACCGCTTGGCGAACCTGACGGATCAGCTCGATGAAGTCCGCCGCCGTCGCCTCGCCGGTCAGGTTGACCAGTCCGCCGCGACTGCCGACCGTCGCGCCGCCGACCCGAACGCCTTTGAGTCCGGCGCTCTCGATCAGCCGCCGCGCCCGGTCGCCGGTTGGGTCGCGGAAGATCCGTTCGGTGCCGGGCGGGTCGCCGGTCCGGTGCCGCCGCGTCCGGGTCGCATCCGGGTGGGTCGCTGCGTCGATGGGCGCCACCTCGCGCAGCGGAAACTCAGCCGACAGGATCACATCGCCGCGACTTGAATCGCCGTCGCCGAAGCGGACATCGGTCGGCCGCAGCGTCGTCACCTCGGCGCCCCGCAGCACCTCGATTCGGGCGACGAGATCGCGGACCCGCACGCCGCCCTGCGACCGGTCGAGCGCCAGCGCCCCGCCAACGGTCCCGTTCAGCCCGGCGACGGACTCGAGCCCGACCAGCCGATGTTGCACCGCGAGGCTCGCCATCCGGCCGAACCGCGCCCCAGCCTCAGCCCGCAGCGTTGTCCCGCCGACGGTGATCGCGGTCAGCAGATCGCCCAGCAGCACGACCGCGCCGCGATAGCCGTCGTCCGAAACCAGCAGCGTCGTCCCGCCGCCGACGGCGCAGAACGGCAAGCCGACCTCGCGGAAATAGCGCAGCGTGGCGACGAGATCGGTCCGGTCGACCGGCTCGACGACGAGATCGGCCGGACCGCCGACGCCGAGGGCGCAGTGCGTCCGCAGCGGCTCGCTCAACGCGACCCGACCCCGGCAAACCGACCGCAACGCCTCCATCGAGATCATCTCGCCGCCCTCCAACGCTTGTTATCCCTGCCGTCCCGACTCGCCGCCCGGCACCGCCCCGGCGGTCAGCTCGGCCAGCAGCTTCTGTCCGGCCCGGTTCACGTCACCGGCGCCGAGCGTGATGACCATGTCGCCCGGCCGGACAAGCCGCAGCAACTCGGCGGGCAGATCGGCCTTGTCGGCGACGTAATGCACATCCTTGTGGCCGAATCGGCTCGCGTCGGCCGCGACCAGTTCGCCGGTGATGCCCTGAATCGGCTCCTCGCGCGAGGCGTAGATGTCGGTCACGACCAGCACGTCGGCGTTGAGGAACGAGCGACCGAACTCCTCGTGAAAATCCCGCGTCCGCGAGTACAGATGCGGCTGGAACACCGCCACCACCCGCCGCTTGCGCCAGCCCGCTTTGGCCGCCTGCAACGTCGCCATGATCTCGGTCGGGTGGTGCGCGTAGTCATCGACGACCGTGATGCCATTCGCTGTCCCCCGAATCTCGAACCGCCGCTGGACGCCGGTGAACGCCTCCAGCGCCCGCTGGATCACGTCGAACCCGATCCCGAGTTCCAGCCCGACGCCGATGGCGGCCAGCGCGTTGCGGACGTTGTGCAGACCGGGCACCTTCAGGTCGATCTCGCCCAACTCCACGCCGCCCGCCTCGACGGTGAACCGAACACTCGACTCGGTCGCGTGCAGATCGACGGCTTGGATGTCCGATTGCGGCGTTAGGCCGTAGCTCACCAGCCGCCGCTTGAGTCGCGGGATGATGTCCTGCACGCCCGGCTCGTCCAAGCACAGAATCACCGCGCCGAAAAACGGGACTTTGTTGGCGAACTCGACAAACGCGCCCTTGATGTCGTCGATGTCGCGATACGTGTCTAAATGCTCGCGTTCGAGGTTGGTGATGACGGCGATGGTCGGCGTCAGTTGTAAAAACGTCCGGTCGAACTCGTCGGCCTCGACGACGATGTAGTCGCCCTCGCCGACCTTCGCGTTCGCCCCAAGCGCGTTGACCTTGCCGCCGACGATGATCGTCGGGTCGAACCCGCCCTCGGCGACGACGAGCGCGGTCATCGAGGTGGTCGTCGTCTTGCCGTGCGTCCCGGCGATGGCGATGCCGTACTTCATCCGCATCAGCTCGCCGAGCATTTCGGCGCGACGGATGACCGGGATCTTCCGCTTCTCCGCTTCGACCAGTTCGACGTTGTCGAGCTTGACAGCCGACGAATAGACGACCAGATCGACGTGGGCGACGTGTTCGGCGGCGTGGTCTTCTTGGACCGTCGCGCCCAAGCTCTTCAGCCGCTCGGTCACTTCGCTCACCGACCGGTCGGAGCCGGAAACGATAAAGCCCCGGTTGAGCAGCACTTCCGCGATGCCGCTCATCCCCGCCCCGCCGATGCCGACGAAGTGAATCCGCCGAATCCGCCCGAACATCGTCTCGCCGTTGCCGCTCGTCATCGCTGTGTCGCTTGGTCGTCTGTTGATCTTCTCAAACCCATCAAATGAACCTGCAAATGATCCACTCGTCCTGAGCCGGAAGGCTGCGGTGGCTCCGTTCATGGA
>JBBSVG010000069.1:0-8559 GCA_038233775.1 Bacteroidota bacterium
CAGGTAGTCCATGATCGACTTGGCAATCGGGATCTGCCGGTTGTTGGTGAACCCGCTCGGCTCGAAGCGCATGTGGGCGAACTTCTTGACGAGCACCTCGAGCGGCACGCCATACTGGAAGGCAATCGAGATCATCGTCGCCAGCGAGTCCATCAGACCCGAGATGACCGAGCCTTCCTTGCTCATCGTGATGAAGATCTCGCCCGGCTTGCCGTCCTCGAACATCCCGACCGTGACGTAGCCCTCGTGCCCGGCGATGGAGAACTTGTGCGTGATCGCCTGACGCTCGTCCGGCAGCCGACGCCGAACCGGGCGATACTCGACCTTGATCGACTCCTGCAACGTCGTCTTCTCGTCGTCCTTCTTCAGCGACGTGTTCAGCGGCTGGGTCCGCTTCGAGTTGTCGCGGTAGATCGCAACGCACTTGACGCCCATCTGCCACGACTCGATGTAGGTCTGCGCGATCTCCTCGGGCGTGGCCGCTTCCGGCATGTTGACCGTCTTCGAGATGGCGCCGCTCAAAAACGGCTGGACGGCGGCCATCATCTTGATGTGGCCCCGATAGTGGATCGAACGCGTCCCGTTGTACGGCTTGAAGGCACAGTCGAACACCGGCAGATGCTCCGAGATCAGCCCCGGTGCTCCCTCCAGCGTGTCGTTCTGGTCGATGTAGCCGACGATGTCCGTCACCGTCTCCGGCCCGTAGCCCAACTCGCGCAGCGCCATCGGAACGGTTCCGTTGACGAGCTTCAGCAGCCCGCCGCCGACGAGCTTCTTGTACGACACCAGCGCGATGGCCGGCTCGACACCGGTCGTGTCGCAGTCCATCATAAAGCCTATAGTTCCGGTAGGTGCGAGTACCGTGACCTGCGCGTTCTTGAACCCGGCTTCCTGTCCGGCGGCGAGCGCATCGTCCCACGCCTGCTGCGCGGCGGCCATCAGATCGAACGAGACGTAGCGCTTGTCGATCTTGGCGACGTGCTCGCGGTGCAGCCGGATCACGTCGAGCATCGGCTCGCGGTTCAGCTCGTAGCCCTCGAACGGGCCGGTCACGCGGGCAATCTCGGCGCTCATCCCGTACGCTTCGCCGCACAGAATCGCGGTCAACACGGCGGCGTAGGCCCGACCGGCGTCCGAATCGTAAGCCAGCCCCTTCGACATCAGGATGGCGCCGAGGTTGGCGTAGCCCAGCCCGAGCGTTCGGTAGCGGTGCGAGTTCCGGGCGATCTGCTCAGTCGGGTACGAGGCGTTATCGACCAGGATCTCCTGCGCCAAAATCGTCAGCCGGGCCGCGTGGCGGTAGGCGTCGATGTCGAACGTCCCGTCGTCATTGCGGAACTTCATCAGGTTCAGCGACGCCAGATTGCACGCCGTATCATCAAGAAAGATATACTCGGAGCAGTTGTGGACCGCGATGCCGTTGGCCGCGAAGTGGCTCGTAACGGGCTCGGTCAGGTCGTACACCGGCTCGGTCCCAAGCAGCGTCATCGAATCGACCGAGTCGGTCATCGGATCGGCGTAGGTCGTCGTCGATTGGTTCATCCGGTGCAACTGCGTCGCCTTGAGGCTCTCCGGCAGAAAACCGATCTCCTGCTCGAAGACGATGCGGCTGGAGCGGCTGATCCGCAGGCTGAACATCGGCTTGACGTCGTAGGCCCGCATCCCGCCGCGACCATCGGGCAGCACGCTCGTGGTGCCGGTGCGTCGGCCCCGGTAGAGCTTGCTCTTGATGCCGAAGCCGAGCAACAGCAGTTGCACCTGCTGGAGCATCATCTCGGAAGTGGAATCGAGCGAGACGTATTGGCTCTTGTCGCCGTAGTCGGCGACCGTGCCGTCGCTGGTGAACAGCCCCCGGAGCATCGCCGCAACGGTGGCGCGGTCGAGACCGAACACCTCATCGGTAAAGCGCTTGCCCTCGGCGCCCTGATCGAGCACAGCGTGGGTACGGAGGAATTCGAGCAGCGAGGCAGCGCCCGAAACGACTCGGGCGACATTGGCTTGGGTGTGGACCGAGGTTCCAGCCCAATGCGTCTTGCGGGCGAACCCGTTCATCGTCTCGGATGCCTGTTCGGCAATGGCCCGCTCGGTCGTGCTGACGGTCAGCGTCGCTTGCCCGCTCTGCGAGATGCACCCGTCGCCGAGCATCAGCCCAACCAGTTCCGCCCGACGGGCTTCGAGTTGCGCCGACCCGAACGGATGGGCGACGAGCCGGACGCGATCCGTCTTCATCAGTTCGATGGCCGGCACGTCGCCCCGGTTCTCGGTCCAAACCCGATGATCGGCCGTCAGCTTCAGCGTGTAGCCGCTTCGGGTGCGGAGTTGATAAACCGGCTTGACGCCGGTCGGGATGACGCGGGTCGTCGGGTGCAACCGCCCATCGAGCCCGATGACCTCCGGCGTGGTGCCGACAAGCGAGTCGATCCGGCGCAGCCCGTGGCCGGTGGCAACCAGCGTGTCGCCGGTGACACACGGGTTGGATGCGTGAATCTTGTCCGAGTTTTTGCAGGTGTGCCAGCGCTGGATGGTCGAATCGAACTGCATCCCCGGATCGCCGCAGACGTAGGTGCCCTGGGCGATCAGCCCCATCAGTTCCTTCGCCCGCAGCGTCTCCATCGGCCGACCGTCGGTCACGGCGCGGGTCGTCCACGGGCCGTCGTTGAGCACGGCGCGCATGAACTCGTCGGTGGCCCGAACGGAGAAGTTGGAGTTCTGAAAAAAGACCGAGCCGTACGCCTCGCCGTTGAACGACGGGTCATAGCCCTGCTCGATCAGCGCCCACGCCTTCTTCTCCTCGTGCTGCTTGGCCGTGATGAACTCGCGGATGTCGGGGTGCGAGTCGTTCAGGATCTCCATCTTGGCTGCTCTGCGGGTCTTGCCACCCGACTTGATCACGCCAGCGAACGCGTCATAGCCGCGCATGAACGAGACCGGACCCGAGGCCGTCCCGCCGGACGACAGCTTCTCGCGCGACGACCGAATCGTCGAGCGGTTCGTCCCGGTGCCGGAGCCGAACTTGAACAGCATCGCCTCAGCTTTGGCGACGTCCATGATCTGCTCCATCGTGTCGCCGACCGACTGGATAAAGCAGTTGTGGACGGCCACATGGTTGGAGAGATACTCGCCCGATGCGGTCTGAATATCGAACACCTCCTGCACACCGAGTGGCTCAATCGAGACGATGGCTTCCTCGCGCAGGTCGGGGCAACGCTTCTGGTTGCGCAAGCCGAGCGAGTCGAGCAGCCGACCGCGCTTGTCCGCGCTCGGGAAACCGACGAGTTCAGCGAAGCGGGCCCGCTCGGAGCCGATGCCGATGACAATCTCGTGCATGTCGTGCCGATCCTCCCTCGGCTCGTGCTTGAGCCGCCGACGAGAGTAGATCCCGAGCGTGTTCAGCAGGAGCTGAACGTCTTCCGTCCACCGCTCGCTGATGACGGCGAAGCCAACCTTGCCCTGCTCGCATCCGCGCGCTCGGCGAACCGAGACATAGCCGTCGGCCTGAAAGAGGCTCTGCAAGTAAGCGACGACTTCGGCCTTCGGGGCGGTGAAGAGTCGGGCCGGAACGCGAATCTCAACACCGCGCTTGAGCAGCCCCCACGCCTCGACAAACGGGCGCAGAACCTCGCCGTAGAGCCGGATGCGCTGAACGCGGACGCTCTTCGTGTCGGCATCGCGCACATGGTGATGGACATCGGGGAATACCCTGTTGAGGTGCGCCATCACCCAAGCGAACTCGTCGTCGCTGGCGACCTGAAACTCGACCGTCAACGACCGGTTGGTGCCGGTTTCGTATTGTCCGACGAACCCATCGGCCTGGAGCCAGCCGGCCAGCGCAGCCTCGGAGACGGCCAGCGCGTCGGACGCATCCGAAGCCGACGCGAACTCCGAGTCGTCACCGGCTGCAACAAGAGCCGCACGGCCGACCGTGGCGCGATGCGGATGCAGATGCAGTCGCATTCCCGGTTGCAACTCATCGACCCGCAGCCATGTCGGCTCGGTTCGACGCTGGTGGGCGGCCTTGATCAGATGGTCGGCGGTGGCCTCGACAAACTGGCCGTTGTTGAGCGTCACTCGAAAAACCGGCTTCTGCCCGTTGGCCTTGACCGCGACGACGTGGGTCGTGCCGTGGGCATCGTACACCTCGCGGCCGATCTGCCGACCGGTGACGAGTTCGCCGATGGGCACCATCCCGGTCGGCGTCGAGACGAGGGCGTGATACGGCTGACAGGCTGACGCCTGAGGCTTCTCCTCGATCCCGACGTTGAACCAGACAGGCGAGTTGAACGCCATCACTTGGGCGGCGCAGAGGTACTTCAGCTCGTCCTCGAACGCTTGGGCGTCGTCTTCGCTGGCGAAGTAACCGCCGCTTCGGCCCCAACCGGAGATCGCGCCGACGACGCGATCAACCATCGTCTTCAGCGACCGCTCGCGGATGGCCGAATCCATCGGACCGTAGAAATACTTGCTGACGACGATGTTCGTCGCCGTCTGGCTCCACGAAGCGGGGAACTCGACGTTCTTCTGCTCGAACAACACCTTGCCCTTGTCGTCGTTGATCGACGCCGAGCGCAGTTCCCACTTGAGCAAGCCGTAGGCGTCCTCACCGGGCCGGGTGTAGCGCCGCTCGATCCGCAGCCCGGCCGGCGTGCTCGCGGCGGCGGACTTCTTTCGGCTGGCTTTCTCGGGGCGCGGCGCCTCGTTGTCGGCGGCGGTGGCGGTTGGCGTGTCGGTGAACATATCGCTCATGGAGACGGCTCCAAACAGGGTTGGGGAAGGGCGGCGAAGGCGACGCAATCGGACGCCCGAGCGGATGCCGGGGCCGGTTGCGCGGCGAAAAGGGGTTTCGAATCGAAAACGGAATGTCGCGGGGGGCGACCGAGGTGAACCGTGTTGCAGTGCCTTTAATCTAAGCACCCAAAACCGCAGGGTCAAGCACGAACGCGAACTTTTTCAACGGGCTATCTTATCCACATTTTCCGGGTTAGAGCCGTGTACTTCAACTGTTAATTGAAGTCAGCGACCGAACCCGGTGCCGCCGAAAGTCGCGCCGGTTGGAGTCGGCCGCCGTATCTTGCAGCAGGCATTCAATCAGCGGAGAGACATCAGATGGCGATTCGAGTCGGCGTGATCGGGGTCGGGCGGCTGGGCGGGTTCCACGCCGAGAAATACGCGGCGTTGGAGTCGGCCGACCTCGTCGGCGTGTACGACCCCGACCCCGAACGGGCGGCCGAAGTGGCCGGTCGATTGGGAACCCGAGCGTTCGCCACGGCGGCCGAATTGTTGGCCGAGGTCGAGGCGGTCAGCATCGTCGCGCCGACCCAAGAGCACCACCGGCTCGGGATGCAGGCGCTCGCGGCTGGCGTCCACACGCTGGTCGAGAAGCCGATCACAGCGACCATCGACGAGGCCCGAGAACTCGTCGCGACGGCGCGGGCGGCGGGACTCAAACTGCAAGTCGGCCATATCGAGCGGTTCAACCCGGCGCTGCTGGCCGTCGAAGGCTACGAGTTGGCGCCGCTGTTCGTCGAGAGCCACCGGCTGGCGCCGTTCTCGCCACGCGGCGCCGACGTCGCCGTCGTGCTCGACCTGATGATCCACGACATCGACCTGATCCTGACGCTGATCAAATCGCCCGTAACGCACATCCAGGCCAGCGGCGTTGCCGTCGTCAGCGGCTCGGCCGACATCGCCAACGCACGGGTCGAGTTCGAGAACGGCGCCGTCGCCAACGTGACGGCGTCGCGGATCTCGGCCAAGCGGATGCGGAAGATGCGGCTGTTTCAGCGGGACGCCTACTTGTCGCTCGACTTCGCCGACGGCACCGCCGAGGTGTTCCGGCTGGCCGCCGACGGCGAGGCGACCGGCGCCGTCCCGAGTTTGCCGCTCGGCCAGATCGAGCGCGGCTCGCGTCAACGGACGATTCTCTACGAGCAACCGCCCGTCGAAGCCGAGCGCGACGCGCTGAAACACGAACTGACGCTGTTCCTCCGGGCGGTCGAGCAAAACACCGAACCGGTCGTGACGGGCGAGGACGGGCTGCGGGCGCTGGAGGTCGCCGACCGGATCGTGAAGCTGATCGAGGCGCAGACGATCCGGTTCGATGAAGGGTAGCGGGTGCGAATGTTGCCGGGCCGGTCGGCCCCAACCATCTGAGAGTGTCGCTGATGCTGAACGTCGGGTCGTGGAACGAGTTAGAGATCGTCGAGTTGGCGCCGCACGGCGCGTGGCTGGCCGACGAAACCGGTGAGCGGGCGTTTCTGCCCAATCGCTCGGGCGGAAACGAAGTCACGCTCGGCGATTGGGAGTGGGCGTTCGTCTATATCGACGCGGCCGACGAACCCGTCGCCACGCTGCGCGAGCCGCTGGCCGCCGTCGGCGATCTGGCCGTGCTGACGGTCGTCGCCGTGACGCCCGTCGGCGCGTTCGTCGATTGGGGATTGGACAAAGACCTGTTCGTCCCGACCGTCCGGCAGATGACGCCGCTGTCGGTCGGCGACCGGGCCGTGGTCCGCGTCATGCTCGACGACCGCAACAACCGCGTCTATGGGACGACGAAGCTCGGTCCGACGCTCGAGAGCGCGACCCGTTCGCTGCAAGAAGGCCAGCCGGTCGGGTTGCTCGTGACCGGCGAGATCGAAGCCGGGACGCAGGTCGTGATCGACGGCCGATTCCTCGGGCTGATCCACCACGCCGACCGGTTCGAGCCGCTTTCGGTCGGCGACGAGCGAACCGGCTTCATCAAACTCGTTCGGGCCGACGACAAGGTCGATGTCACGCTCCGCCGACCGGGCTACGCGGCCGTCGTCGAGGGCGACATGCCGACGATTCTCGCCGCGCTCCGATCCGCTGGCGGGTTTCTGCCGTACGGCGACCGAACCGACCCGGCCGAGATTCAGCGCGCCTTCAAGATGAGCAAGAAAGCGTTCAAGAAAGCCATCGGCGGCCTGTTTCGCGACGGCCTGATCGACCTCACCGACGACGGCATCACGCTGCTGGAGCCGGAGTCGGACAGTTGAGCCGTCCTGATCGACCCGGCGAAACAGCTTTCAGAGATAGCGTTCCATGTCGTCCCAAGCTTCGGGGGCGGGGGCGTTGGGCAGGCGGTTGATGCGGAGTTGCAGGTCATCGACGATCTCGTGCCACCGCTCGTCGTCGGTCTCGTCCGGCCCGTCGGGGTAGAACAGGATGCGGTCAACGTAGCCGCTCCACAGGGCGATCAGATGCACGGCGCCGATCCGCTCACCCCCGGCCATCCACTTCAGCGCGGCGATCAGGTAGGCGACGACCGCGCGCTTGTTTGGCGGACAGAGCAGGACAAGGGTGTACGACGCGCCGAACAGCGCTCGGTCGGACGGGCGGTCGATGAAGTGGCCGGTCGTCAGGTCGAACGCGAGTTGGTCGGCGTTGAGGGCGCCGGTGGCCGAGTCGATGGCGTTGGCGAACCGGTCGGCGGTCTTCATCAGCGCGATCTGCGCCGGATCGGTCGTCGCCGGGGGTGCGGGCACCTGCTGCTTGAGCAGATCGTCGTCGGGGTTGAGCTGCGCCCACTCGAACGAGTCGATGTCCGAGTTGGGCGCGAGCGGATCGTCGAGCACGAGGTTCTTGAACAGAGCGAACGTCGGCAGGTCTTCCGGCTCAAGCTCATCGAGGGTGTCGAGCGGCGCTTCCATCGGATCGGGGTCGGCTACGGGCGGTGAACGGACAGGTGCGGCGGGCAGGTGAAGATAGGTGAAACGCGTCCGGTCGCTGGGCCGACGCATCGAAGGGGATGTTTCCGGGCGATTTCATGGTGGATGACGCACTTGTCCTGACCGATCTGCCGACCGTGCTCGGTCGGATCGGCACGCTGGCGGCGGAACTGAACGTGCCGGCCTACGTCGTCGGCGGGTACGTCCGCGACCGGTTGCTCGGGCGCGACACGAGCGGGCGCGACTTCGACATCGTCGTGCTCGGCGATGGGGTTGCGTTCGCGCACGAGGTCAGCCGGGCGCTCGGGCTGCGGCCGGTGGTCACGTTCGAGCGGTTCGGGACGGCGATGATCCCGATTCCGGCCGAGCGCGGCGGCGGCCAGCTCGAGTTCGTCGGTGCGCGGGCCGAATCGTACGCGCCCGAGTCGCGCAAACCCGACGTCAGGCCCGGCACGCTGGCCGAGGATCAGGCGCGTCGCGATTTCACGATCAACGCGCTCGCGGCCGATCTGCACCCCGACCGGCTGGGCGCCGTGATCGACCCGTTCAGCGGGCTGGCCGATCTGGCCGCCGGTCGGTTGCGGACGCCGCTCGAACCGTCGGCGACCTTTTCCGACGATCCGCTCCGCATGATGCGCGCCGCCCGGTTCGCCGCGCAACTCGGCTTCGCCGTCGATCAGGACGTGAAGGACGCGATGGTCGGGATGGGCGACCGGCTCGCCATCGTCAGCCAGGAGCGGATCACCGTCGAGCTGATGAAGACGCTCGCCGCGCCCGCGCCGTCGGTCGGGTTCAAGCTGCTGTTCCATACGGGTTTGCTGAATCGGATTCTGCCGGAACTGGTCGCGATGGCCGGGGTCGAAGAGATCGCCGG
>JBBSVG010000070.1:0-8545 GCA_038233775.1 Bacteroidota bacterium
CAGCCTGTTCGACAACACCGCCTCGTCGGCCACCTGGGCGGTGCGGAACCTGTCCAACGGCGGCTCGCCGTCGGGCCAGTACAATCTGGGCAAGACGGGCTACGTCGGCTTCTGGATGAAGAACCCGCTCGGCCGCTCGGGCGTGACGGTGGCGCTGACGCTCGACGATTCCGAGGGCGGAACCGAGATCTCGACCACGAAGGGCGCCCCGACGAGCACGACCGGCTGGTACTACTATCAGTGGAACCTGGCCGACGCGACCCAGTGGAACGCTTGGGCCGGTACGGCCAACGGCGCCATCGGCGGCAGCACCGTCACCATCGACGCGCTCTGGGTTTATGCGCCGAACGGGACGGCGCAGACGATTCTGTATATCGACGATGTGTACAAGAACACCGACAGCACGCCGAACTTCCGGCTCGACGGCAGCGGTGCACCGAACGACGGCTCGGCCGATCTGGCGATGGGTCAGCCCGGCGACGGTCCGTCGGACTTCCGGCTCTCGCCGGCCAGCCCGAACCCGTTCAACCCGACCACGCAGATCGCCTTCCGCGCTCCGGCTGGCGCTGAAGTCTCGCTGCGGGTCTATGACGCGCTCGGCCATCAGGTTCGGACGCTGATGAACGGTCCCGCCGCCGGCGGCACGCAGGTCGTCAACTTCGACGGCAACGGGCTGCCGAGCGGACTGTACCTCGTTCGCATGTCGAGCGGCGCGCAGACCTTCACCCAGCGCGTCACGCTGATGAAGTAACCGCCGGTTCGCCGACAAAAGCCCGGTTCATCAAGGTGAGCCGGGCTTTTTCGTGGGCAAAACTGTCAGCTTGGCAGGCCTAATGTCCGTTATGCAGATGGTACGAAGCTTGGAAATCGTTCGGGCATTGACGCTGTTCATCTGTCATCGAACGAACCGAACGAGGACTTCTCATGGCATTCAACCAGAACAAATTCACCGTCAAGGCGCAGGAAGCGTTGCAGGCGGCGGGCGAGCGGGCGGCGAAAGCCGGACAACAGGGGATCGAGCCGGAGCATCTGCTGCGGGCGCTGCTCGCGCTGCCCGAGGGGCTTGTCGTCGCGTTGCTCAACAAGCTCGGCGCGAACCTCGGGTATCTGGAAACCAAAACCGACGACGCGATTGAGCGCTTCCCCAGAGTCGCCGGGGCGGGCGTGTCGCAGTCGTACCTGTCGCAGCCGCTGGCAAAAGTGCTCGACCAAGCCGCCGCCGAAGCCGACACGCTGAAAGACGATTTTGTGTCGTCCGAGCACCTGTTGCTGGCCCTCGCGGCGAGCGACACGCCGTCGGGTCGTGCGTTGAAGGATCAGGGCGTCACCCGCGAGCAGATTCTGACCGCGCTGCAAGGGGTTCGCGGCAACCAGCGCGTCACCGATCCCGACGCGGAATCGAAGTACCAGTCGCTGAAGAAATACGCCCGCGACCTGAACGAACTCGCCGAGCGGGGCAAGCTCGATCCGGTCATCGGCCGCGACGACGAGATTCGCCGCGTGCTGCAGATTTTGTCGCGCCGGACGAAGAACAACCCGATCCTGATCGGCGAACCGGGCGTCGGCAAGACGGCCATCGCGGAAGGGTTGGCTCTCCGGATCGTCAACGGTGACGTGCCGGAGAACCTGAAAACCAAGCGGATTCTCGCGCTCGACATGGGCGCGCTGATCGCTGGGGCGCAGTATCGCGGCGAGTTCGAAGGTCGGCTGAAGGCCGTCATCAAGGAAGTGACCGAGGCGAACGGGCAGATCCTCCTGTTCATCGACGAGATCCACACGCTCGTCGGCGCCGGGGCGGGCGAGGGCGCGATGGACGCGGCCAACATCCTCAAACCGGCGCTCGCTCGCGGCGAGCTGCGGGCCATCGGCGCGACGACGCTCGACGAGTACCGCAAGTACATCGAGAAAGACGCGGCGCTGGAGCGGCGCTTCCAGCCGGTCGTCGTCGGCGAGCCAACCGTCGAGGACACGATCAATATTCTTCGCGGCTTGAAGGAGCGCTACGAGGTTCACCACGGCGTCCGCATCACCGACTCGGCCATCGTCGCCGCCGCGCAACTGTCGGATCGCTACATCACCGACCGGTTCCTGCCCGACAAGGCCATCGACCTGATCGACGAGTCGGCGGCCCGGCTGCGGATGCAAATCGACTCGCTGCCCGAGGAACTCGACACGCTCGAACGGCGGCTCCGCTCGGTCGAGATCGAGCGCGAGGCGATCACTCGGGAAGACCCGGAGTCGCCCCGACTGGCCGATGTCGAGCGGACGCTGACCATCCAACGAGCGCAGCGCGATGAGCTTCGCGCCCGCTGGACGGCCGAGAAAGCGGCGATTCAGACGATCCGAAATCTAAAACAAGGGATTGAGGCGACCAAGACGCAAGCCGATCTGGCGGAGCGCGAGGGCAACCTCGGGCGGGTGGCCGAACTCCGCTACGGGACGCTGCGCGAGATGGATCAGCGGTTGGCCGAAGCCAACGCCAAGCTCGCCGGTTCGGCCGGTCGGCTGCTGACCGAACAGGTCGATGCCGAGGAAATCGCGGAAGTCGTGGCAAAGTGGACCGGCATTCCGGTCAGCCGAATGCTCGAAACGGAGCGGGCCAAGCTGCTGGAGATGGAGGCACGGCTGGGCGACCGGCTGATCGGCCAGTCGGATGCCGTCCGGGCCGTCTCGAACGCGGTTCGTCGGGCGCGGGCGGGGATGCAGGACCCGAACCGGCCCATCGGCTCGTTCATCTTCTTGGGCACGACCGGCGTCGGCAAGACCGAGCTGGCCCGAGCGCTGGCTGAGTTCCTGTTCAACGACGAGCAGGCGCTGATCCGAATCGACATGTCCGAGTACATGGAAAAGCACGCCGTCAGCCGACTGATCGGCGCGCCGCCGGGCTACGTCGGCTACGAGGAAGGCGGCCAGTTGACCGAAGCGGTTCGGCGCCGACCGTATGCGGTCGTGCTGCTCGACGAGATCGAGAAAGCGCACCCGGACACGTTCAATATTCTGCTGCAAGTCCTCGACGACGGTCGGCTGACCGACAACAAGGGCCGGACGGTGTCGTTCAAGAACACGCTCATCATCATGACGAGCAATCTCGGCTCGCACTTGATCCAAGAGCGCTTGGAAGGGTTGACCGAGGGGAACCGGCCCGAGATCATGGCCGAACTGAACAGCCGGCTGTTCGAGTTGCTGCGGCAGACGATCCGGCCGGAGTTCCTCAACCGGGTCGATGATATCATCGTCTTCCACCCGCTCGACCGCGACGAGCTGCGGGCCATCGTCGAGTTGCAGATCGAGCGGGTCAAGCACACGCTCTGGACGCAGCACCGAATCCGGCTCGAACCGACCGAGGCAGCGACCGACTGGCTGGCCCAACTCGGCTACGACCCGACCTTCGGCGCGCGCCCGTTGAAGCGGACGATTCAGCGGCATCTGGTCAATCCGCTCTCGGAAGCGTTCCTCCGGGGCGACATCCTGCCCGGTCAGACCGTTCGGGTCGGACTCGACGGCAACCGGATCACCTTCGAACCGGTCGCCGAACCGGTCACCGACTGATTTTTCCTCTGTCGATCTCTCCGCCGATGACGCTTTTCCTGCTCCAAGAAGCCGCCCGAACCGTCGTCTTGGGACCGACCGATGGCGTCGTCGAAACGTCGATCATCAACCTCGTCCAATGGCTGCGGCTGATCGCGGAAACGACGGGCGCCGTCATCATCTGCCTGGGCGTCGTCATCGCCGGGGCGACGTTCGTCAAGGCGCTCGTCCCGCCGCAGGTGGACAGCTTCAACCGGATTCGGCTCGTGCTGGCCCGCTATCTGGCGCTCGCGCTGGAGTTAGGAGTTACGCAGTTGAGATGAACAAGTGCCAAAACGGACCTGAAAACGCCATTTCAAGATTTCTTGGTGACGCTGAGATCCTCATTTTCAGGCCAAAAACGCCGGTTCCAAGTTGAACTGCGTAACTCCTATGGAGTTTCAATTGGGCGCCGACATCCTCTCGACGGCCGTCGCGCCGAGTTGGGATCAGATCGGCAAGCTCGGCGCGATTGCCGTCATCCGAACCACGCTGAACTACTTCCTGACCAAGGAAATGCAGCAAGAGCACCAGCGCAGCAAGGCCGAGGTCGATGTTGCCGGCGGGACGAGAAATGCGGAAGCATGAACGCGGAACGATGAAACAGCAGCGCGGCGCTGTCGCGGTCGCCGTTGTTTCGTCGGGCGGTTGGAACTTGGCGGGTTTGGGAACACCTTTGCAGGAGATGCCCGCCTCCACCTGACCGCCGACCGTGCCGCTCGTCTCGCCGATCTCACTCACACTGCTCCGCACCGCTTGGCGGGTCAACCTGCGGGCGCTCGGGCATCCGTTGATGACGGTCGGCCTGTGGACACTGGCGGCTATCGGGATGGGGCTGAACGCGGTCGGGCCGCAGCTCCACGGCGCCGCGTTTCTGCCGCTCAGGCAGATGCTGCTGCTCGTCGTGCTGGCGACCTCGATGGACGCGATCCTGTCGTACGGCAAGCCGATGCAGCCGTACAAATTGCTGCCGTTCGGGCTGCCGCGCGCCGCGCTCGGTCGGCTGCTTTGGACGCTGGAACTGATCGACCTGAAGATCTTCGCCTACCTCGGGTTTCTGCTGCCGAGTCTGCGGCTGCTCGTCGAGGCGGACGCGCCGGGCGCGATCAAGCTCGCCGCCGGGGTTGCGATGCTGGCGCTCTATCCGCTGATGGCGCTGATCTCGCTCGGGACCAAAATCCTCCGGCAAACCTACCCGCGCTCGCCGTGGATCTGGCTGTGGAACCAAGTTCCGCTGGCGCTGTTCGTCGCCATCGGCATCCCCGGTCTGTACGAGCAGACGCCGATTGCCCGGTTCGACGCCACCGTCGGCCGCTTCACCGCCGCTGCGCCGTGGCTGGCGCTGCTCGGGCTGTTCGTCGGGCTGATGCCGCTGCTGTTTCGGCTCGACCTGTGGCTGATCGGGTTGGAGGACCACACTCAAGCCGACATGCAGCAGGCACAGGCCGAGGAGGCGTGGTGACGACCCGCCGCAGCGTCTCGATCTTGATTCGGCTGACGGCGCGGCTG
This sequence comes from Bacteroidota bacterium, assembly GCA_038233775.1. Lineage (GTDB taxonomy): Bacteria > Bacteroidota > JBBSVG01 > JBBSVG01 > JBBSVG01 > JBBSVG01. Next base: position 5,077 of record JBBSVG010000070.1, read on the forward strand.
CTCTGGCGGCAATATCCGCTGTGGATGCCGGTCCTCAACACGCTCGTGCTGATGGGCCTCAGCCGCTGGGCGCTGGGTCAGCTTCCGAGCGCGTGGCGCGGCTACGCCGGGCTCGCCGATCACCCCGCGCTCTGGGTGCTGCCGCTCGTCGTCTGGTACGAGGCGCCGACGGCGAATCTGACCCATTGGGCGCCGCAGGAGTGGCACCGGCTGGCCGCGCTCGGCGTCGAGCGGCGACCGTATCTGATCGCCAAGTGCGCGCTCTGGCTGATTGTACTGCTGCTCGGCTCGCTGCCGCTGGCCGTCGGTCACGCGCTGATCTGGCCGCGAACGGTCGGCTCGCCACTGGTCGAAGCGCCGCTGCTGATGCTGACGCTAAGCGGTCCGATTCTGCTCTACGGGCTGGCTGTGGATCGCTGGCGGATGCGGAAAGACGAGCGGCGACCGCCGGTTTATTCATTCGTCCGACTGCTCGCCTACGCCGGGTGGATCGGCCTCGCGAGCGCACCGTACCTGTTCCACGCGCTGCGCGGGATCGACGCCCCGGCGGTCGTCTGGACCGCGTTGACGCTCGGTCTGGTCGCGTGGATCGTCCTTCGCCGACCCCAATCGATGCCGCCAACCGAACCCGATATGACCGATGCGCTGACGATTCGCGGCCTGAGCAAAACGTACCACGACGCACGCAGCAAAACCGACGTGCGGGCGCTGGACCAAGTCGATTGGACCGTGCCGAGCGGGACGATCACCGGCCTGCTCGGTCGCAACGGCGCTGGCAAGAGCACGCTTGCGAACATTCTCGCCGGTCTGCTCCGCGCCGATGCCGGGACGGCGACCGTGCTCGGCCAGCCGCTCGACGAGGCGCACCCGGAGACCAAACGGCTGCTCGGGTTCGTCCTCGACCGGCCGCTCTATTTCGACCGGCTCTCGGCCCGTGAATACTTGCAGTTCGCCGCCGAACTCTACGGCGTCGAGCGCGGCCAAGCGACCGAGCGGGTGGCCGAAACGCTGGCGTTTCTCGAACTCGGCGCCCAAGCCGACCGGCCGATCCAGACGTACTCGACTGGGATGAAGAAAAAGGTTTCGCTCGCCGCCGCGCTGCTGCACCGGCCGACGCTGCTGTTTCTCGACGAACCGTTCGAAGGGATCGATCCGGTCAGCTCGTTCCGCCTCCGCACCGCGCTCCGCACGCTGGCCGACGGCGGGACGACCATCGTCATCACGTCTCACGTGCTGGATATGTTGGAGCGGTTCTGCACCCACGTCGCGCTGCTCGACGGCGGGCGGATTCAGCTCACCGCGCCGGTCGCCGAGCTGCTCGCCCCAACCGACAGCGGCCCGACGACGCTCGAGTCCGTCTTCATGTCGCGCATCGCCCGTCCCGAGCCCGAACCGGCGCCGCTCTCGTGGCTCTGATCCCGTATACCCAGCACGCTCAACCCACTGTCACCCTGAACGCAGTGAAGGGTCTCACGCTGAGGTCAACAGAACGTCGTGCGAGCATCTGCATAAGATCCTTCGCTCCGCTCAGGATGACAAAACGGGCAATCTGGACCTCTTCACTGTGAAGCAGAATCAGATCTCGTTGTGCGCTCGCAGGTGGGAGAGAAAGCCGACGCACGCTTGTTCGACGAGATCGTGGACCCGCTCGAAGCCGTCGAGTCCGCCGTAGAACGGATCGGGCACGTCGAGCGCGTCGGCCAGCCCATCGAAGGCGCGCAGCCGGTGGATGTGGCCGGCCGGGGCGCCAGCGGCGACGAGTTTCCGCACGTCGCGCTCGTTCGCCTCGTCCATCACCAGCACATGGTTGTAGCGACTCAGGTCGGCCGACTGAATCTGTCGGGCGCGGTGCGTGAGGGTCAGGCCGCGACCCTCGGCCACGGCGCGGGTCGTCGGGTGGGCCAGTTCGCCCTTATGCCAGTCGCCCGTGCCAGCCGAGTCGATCTCGAACTGGTCGGCCAATCCTTCACGGGCGACGAGGTCGCGAAAAATCCCCTCGGCCAGCGGCGAGCGGCAGATGTTGCCCAAACAGACGAACAGGACGCGGATCATAGCGAAAGGTTGGTCGTGACAGCGCCGGAGTGGACCGCCATCGTCCGCTCCGGCGCTGTGCTGTGTGGAACCGCTGCGGCGGCGATCAGAAATCGGCGCCGAGCGAGAAATAGTAGCGCGGCTTGGTCCAGTTGCCCGTCGGCAGGTTCTGCCAAGCGACATCGATCTTCAGCAGGAAGTAGAACAGCGGCACCCGAGCGCCGACGCCGGTGCCGATCAACAGCGGGTTCTCGGTGGCCGGATCGTAGTTGCCCCGGTCGGTGATCCGCAGCTTCTTCGTCGGGGCGCCGACCGTCTCGCCCCACGCGCCGCCCATATCGACGAACCCGACGCCGACGATGTTCGAGAACAGGACTGGCAGCGGACCCGGCACGAAGTAGCGGATCAGCGGGAAGCGCAGTTCGGTGTTGAACAGCGCGTACTTCGACCCGTTCTGCTCGTTGTAATCGACGCCCCGAAGCGGTGTCGCACTGGTGGCGAAGACGAAGTCCTTCAGGTCGCCGATGGGGAAATCGCGGTAGTGGTAGTTCAGCCACGACGGCGTGCCGCCCAGGTAATACTTCTGCGGATCGGAGCCGAACGAATTCGCACCGGCCAACCGGAACGCCAGCGAGTACGAGCGCCAGAACGGGAAATACGTCCGGGCATCGCCGTTGAGCGAGACGAACCCCAACCCTTCCGAACCGAGCTTCGGGCTGCCCGAGACGCCGAACGTGTAGCGCGAGCCGACGAACGGCGCCGTGTAGCCGAACAGCGATGTGTCGTGGGTGTACGAGATGCCCGGTACGGCCACCGTCACGCCCTCGGTCGTGTACGGTGCCGCGATCCCCTCGCGGACCAGCCGGAACGCGCTCAGGTCGGCATCGATCCGGTTGAACCGGTTGAACGGATACGACACCGTGGCGCCGCCGCCGTAGGTCCGGTAGCGGTAGAACGAGCCGCGCACGTAGCCGCCGTTTGCGTCGAAATAATCGCCGGTTTGGAAGAAGCGCGCCGTGTGGTAGCCGTAGAACCCGTAATCGGCTCGGTGCGGCAGATACTGGTACGAGAGCGCGTAATCGGAGTTCTTCAGGTCGAGCAACAGGTTCGACTGGAACAGGATCTTGTGGTTGCCGAGCAGGTCGGAGAACGCCATCTGCGTCGCGCCCTGGACGCCGTAGAGCGCATCGAACCCGGCGTTGCCGTAGATCAGGTCCGGCGAGAAGTTCAGCTTGTAGCGCTTGGGCTTGTAGGCGCCCGAGTCCGTTCGGTTGTCGTTCGGGCGGAACAGCGCCGCCGTCTCCTCGGGCGTGGCGCTGGTCTGGGTCGCGTATCGGTCGTAGGCCGGGGTGAAGACATAAGACGAATAATCGGCCTCAGCCGGTCGGACCCGCGTCGTATCGCCGGCGAGTCCGAGCCCGGTCTGGGTCGTGTCGCC
>JBBSVG010000071.1:0-8518 GCA_038233775.1 Bacteroidota bacterium
CAGCAGTCCGCCCTCGACCTCGGTAATGATCGCGACGTTGACCGTGGCGTTATAGACGATCTGCCCATCCCGATACACGCCGTTGACGACCGGGTAATCGGCCATCACGGCAGCGGCGGCCTTGATCAGGATGTCGTTGATCGTGATCTTGGACTTGCCGGTCGCGGTCCGCAGCTCGTTCAGCTGCGCCCGAAGCGCCAGCACCGCCGTCATATCCACCTCGGCGGTGACGTAGTAGTGCGGGATCTCCTGCTTCGACCGGACCATCGTTTTCGCGATGGATTGGCGCATCGGCGAGAGTGACTCGACCCGCTCGCCGATGCCTGCCGGGACAGGTTTGGTCGCCGGAGCCGCAGCCGGTTTCGCCGCCTGAGTCGGCACCGGTGATTCTTCCCACGGCGTGATGGCCGGCGTCTGCTGCTGGCTCGCAGCCGGTGCCGCCGCGCCGGACGACAGCGCCGCCTCGACATCGCGCTTCATGACGCGACCGTGCGGACCGCTGCCGGCGATCTGGGCGATCTCCAGCCCCTTGTCCTGCGCCATCTTCCGGGCGACCGGTGTGACCTCGCGGAACCCAGTTTCGGCCTCGGCCTTCGGCTGTGCCGGAGCGGCAGCCTCGGTCGGCGCGGCAACTGTCGGTTCAGCCGTCGCTTCGGCGGTCGGTTCGACGGCGGCCGGTTCCGGTGCGGTTGGCTCGACAGTGGCCGGTTCCGGTTCAGCGGCGGCTTCTGCGGCGGGCTTTGCAGCCGTGTCGCCGCCGCCAAGGGAGGCTGGGTCTTCGCCTTCCTCGGCGATCAGCGCGATGACCGTCCCGACCGGGACGCTCTCACCGGCCTTGACCAGAATCTTCGCCAGCGTGCCGCCATTGAACGCCTCGACCTCCATGTCGGCCTTGTCCGTCTGCACCTCGGCGATGGCATCGCCCTCCGAGATGGTGTCCCCTTCGGCCTTGAGCCAGGCCAGCAGGGTCCCCTCCTCCATCGTGTCGCTCAATTTGGGCATCGTGACTTCGATTGCCATCGCAGAGGCTCCTCCTGTCGGGAATCGCGAAAAAGGTCAGCGGATGATCAGCGGCGAACCGTCGAGCGCGTACTTGGCGCCCATGACGATCTCCTCGATCCGAGGATAAACCAGCTTCTCGAGGTTGTAGGCGTACGGCGCCGGGATGTCCTTGCCGCCGATGCGGACGACCGGGGCGTCGAGATAATAAAACGCCTTCTCCATCAGTCGGCTGGCGACTTCGGCGCCAATGCCGCCGGTGCGCCACCCTTCATAGACGACGACGGCCCGGTTGGTCTTCTTGACCGACTCGACCAGCGTCGCGTCGTCCATCGGGTTGAGCGAGCGGAGATCGATCACTTCCGCGTCGATCCCGTCTTTGGCGAGCAGTTCGGCCGCTTGCAGGCACTGGTGGGTCGTTTTGGAGAGGCCGATCAGCGTCACGTCCTTGCCCTCTCTGAGCACCTGCGCCTTGCCGATGGGCGTGATGAACTCCGGGTCGTCCGGGCACTCGCCGCGCATCCCGTACAGCCCCTCGTGCTCCATGACGAAGACCGGATCGGGGTCACGGATGGCGGCCTTCATCAGCCCCTTCGCGTCGGCGACCGTGGCCGGCATGACGACCTTCAGACCGGGGCAATGGAGGAAATACGACTCAATCGACTGCCCGTGCTGGCTGCCCAACTGGTGGCCGCCGCCGCCGGGTCCGCGCAGGACCATCGGCAGGTTGACCTGACCGTTGAACATATAATAAATCTTCGCCGCGTGGTTGACGATCTGGTCCATCGCCACGAGCGCGAAGCCGACCGTCAAGAACTCGCAGATCGGCTTCAACCCGGTCATCGCCGCGCCGATGGAGGCGCCGACGAACGCGGCCTCCGAGATCGGCGTGTCGAGCACCCGCTTCTCGCCGAACTCCTCGAGCAAGCCCTTCGTCACCTTGAACGAGCCGCCGTAGAGCGCGACATCCTCGCCCATGAGCAGCACGTCGGGGTCGCGGCGCATCTCCTCTTTGAAGGCGAGGTTAAGCGCCTCGCGATACGTCATCTCAGCCATTGGAATGCAGGGTTGGGGTCCGTGTGGGTCGGGGCGGCTGAAAGGCAACGCCCCGCTCGGTCTGTAGTCGTGGGTCCGGCAGCCTCAGTCGCGGCTCAGCCCCACCACTCGTCCTTCCACTCCTTGTAAACGTACTTGCGAAGCTCCTCTTCGCCGGGCATCGGGCTCTCGTCGGCGAACTGGACGGCGTCATCGACCTCGGCATCGACCGCCTTGCGGAGCGTCTTTAGCTCGTCGTCGGTCTGCATCCCGTTGGCCTTCAGGTACTCGGCCATTTGCTCGATGGGGTCGATGGAGGTGAAGAACCGTTCTTCTTCCTTCGTCCGGTAAGTGCCGGGGTCGGACATCGAGTGCGGGCGGAAGCGGTAGGTGATGAACTCGATCAGGTACGGACCGGCGCCGGAGCGGCAATGCTCGGCGGCCTTTTTCATCGCCTGATAGACCTCGATCACGTTCATCCCGTCGGCCCGAACGCCGGGCATTCGGTACGACGAGGCGCGCTTGTAGATGTCCGGCTCGGCCGTCGAGCGCGTGACCGACGTGCCGATGCCGTAGAAGTTGTTTTCGCAAACAAAAATATTCGGCAGCTTCCAGACGGCTGAGAGGTTCAGCCCCTCGTGCCACGCGCCCTGGTTGGTCGCCCCGTCGCCGAAGTACGACGCGCAGAGCGTCCCTTCGTTTTTGTACTTGCAGCCGAGCGCCAAGCCGACCGAGATCGGGACCGACCCGCCGACGATGGCGTAGCCGCCCATCATCCGCTTCTCGGCCGAGAACATGTGCATCGACCCGCCTTTGCCACCGACGCAGCCGGTCGATTTGCCAAACAGCTCGGCCATCACTTCGCGGGCCGACATGCCGACGACGAGCGCGTGGCCGTGGTCGCGGTAAGACGTGATCATGTAATCCTTCGGCGTCAGCGCGAACCGCGAACCGACGGCGACGGCTTCTTGTCCCGAATACAGGTGCAAAAAGCCCTTAATCTTGCCCTGTGTGTACATCTGCGCCGCGCGCGTCTCGAACCGCCGGATGAGGTACATCATCCGGTACATCCCGAGCAGCTCGTCTTTGCCCAACTCGTCGGGCACGTCGGTGATCTCTTGGTGCGTCTGCCGGGCCAGTTCGACGAACGACGCCATTTCTGCCGCCTCGACTTTCTCGGCGGCAGCGCTCTTGTCCGACGGCGTACTCTCGATCCCGGCCTCGGACGGATCGCCGTGAACCGTGCTCTCGCCTTTAGGCTCCTCAACGGTGCTCTTGCCGTTCCGTCCGGCGACAGCGGCCGATGCGCGCCCCTTCTCGGTTGCCATGAACGTTCTCTCCTCTTGCGAAACAGGGCGTCGCAGGCTTCGGACGCCAGACAGGGCTTCGACGGGCAGCGAGTGCCGTCAGCGAATAGGGATTGCCCCCGTCGGCACCGGTCGCGGCCCGAGAGATCGGTCCGACCGGCTGCACCCGACGGCGACAGCGTTGCAATATAACCCCTCAGCCCGCTGAAAACGGTCCCCGGCTTCCGCAACCGCACTTCTGGCCGGTATTCGGCCAATCGTCGGTTGTCCGGTCGCCAAAATAAAAGCGCTTCCGAAGCCTCGGTCAAGCTTGGGCTTACCCTGTTTAGGTCAGCTTGGCCTTATCTTGGCAAAGTGTACTCCCGGCGACGCCCCTGTCGCCCGGACGCTGTGCTCCCGCCTCTGCGCTGTCTCCCCCGCTTCAAAACGCTACGAAGGGTTGAACACTTTTAGCCGCAGGTTGTTACGATGGGTCAGTACATCCTTCTGATCGGCGCCGGAATTCTGCTCGCGACGCTCACCTTGCAGATGAACAGCGAACTGTTGATTCCTCTCAACGAAGGAGGAATCAATCATAACTACGAGGAAGAACAGGCGATGATGGGGCTGGCGCAGGAGCGGCTGAACCTGGCCGGGACGATGAAGTTCGACGCCAAGAACGGCACGCCAGCCAACATCACCAACCCCAACAAGCTCGGACCGGACAAGATCAGCGGCACCGATGAGGTCTATCCCGGCTCGAACGCGACCGGCCCGTTCTACGACGATGTGGACGATTTCTCCGTCGCCGTGAGTGCCCACAACAACAGCAAATCGGCCTCTTACAGTCCACTCAAGGTGACGGTGCTGCCGTATGGGCCGTTCAACGTCACCTCGACGGTGCGCTACTGCCTGTTCAATGCAAATCTATCGGTGGTGCCGAACAGCCAGAACGGCGGACGGAGCTACTTCAAGTTGATGGAAGTCAAGGTCGTCAACGGGACGAAAACCGACAGCGTGACGCTGTATCGGGTTTTCACCGGCAAGCGCGGTTAGCAGCGGAGAACTCGGGTTATGGCTGTCCTCTTCGAGATCGTTGGCAGCATCGTCATTGGCGGGTTGCTGCTCTTGAACATCATCCGGCTGAACGCGCAGGTTACGGACGAGCAACTCCGCAGCACGTTGCGCGACATCGCCCAGCGCGACGTGCTGACGCTCGGCGACGTGCTCCGCTATGACCTGCTCCGGGCCGGCAACGGCGTGACAAACGTCGGCCTGACGCCGCCCATCGTCACAGCAAACCCGAATGAGATCGCCTTCAATGCGGCCTACGACAGCTTGGGCGCCGGGACAGTGATCCGCGTCCGCTACTACACTCAGCCCAACACCGCCACGCCGGACCCGACCGATTTCAAGATTTTCCGCTATCGCAACACCGGTGGTGGTGAAACGACGCTGATGGCCGAATCGGCCAATCAGTTCGATGTGACTTATTACAACGCCTCCGGGATGTACCTCGGCGGCGCCGCCGATGGCCTGACCACCGTGACCACGGCGGTCGCGTCGAGCGATCTGCAAGTGATCGCCCGGATTCGCGTCGCCATCGAGGCGAAGAATCCCATCGCGCTCGACGATGCCTCGACGACGGCAGTCGATGAGCGCAAGCTGACGCAGGCCGAGTGGATCACGACGGTCGCGCCGCCGAACCTGAACCGCTTGGTCAACTAACCCCGCCGGACGGAGGACATATGGGACGCGGACTTTTCATTATCGTGCTCGGGATGAGCCTGATCGTCAGCCTCGCGCGGATCAACCTGTCGCAGACCCGGCAGCGGGCGGGCGAGCGGGTCGATGCGCAGTGGGAGCAGGCCAACGCCTCGAACAACGCGGTCGGGATCGCCAAGATCGCCGTCGCCCGCTTGCAGGACGGGACAGACGCCACGGCGACCGATCCGACCAACTATCCGACGATCACGATGCCCAACGGTGGCACCGCGACCATCGTCTCCATCCAGACCAACGGCGTCGCCCCTGGCCTGCCGACGGCGTGGCGCCGGGTGCTCGCTCGCGGCAGCCAGACGAACGCGCAGGATGTCAACGTGGTCGTCGATATGGGCACCCGGTCGTTCTCGGAGTATTTCCTGTTCGTCGACAACTGGTCGGCTGGCGATTACCTGATCACCGGCGACTCACTCTGGGGACCGATCCACTCTAATGGCAAGATGTACCTCTGGGGCAGCCCGTTTTTCCAGGGGCGCGTCTCGACCGGCGCCAGCGGGTTCGGCTACATCGGCAACAACGCGGCGAGCGCCACGCCTGATTTCCGCGCCGGGACGCCGACGTTCAACACCAACATCCCGTTCCCCAGCTCGCTGAACATCGATCAGACGATCACGACGGCCCAAGCGGGCGGCAAGTGCTTTAATTATAACGCAATCACCGGAGTGGCTGACGCCAGCACGACGACATGGCTGAAGTTCAACACCAACGGCACCGTCGCCTACAAATCGGGCAGTACCGCGTGGCAGAACACAAGCCTGAGCACGCTGGCACCGAACGGGATCATCGCGTCGTACGGACCGATCAAGGTCGAGGGAACGATCCCGTCGGGCGCCCAGGTGTCGGTCGTTTCGAACGGCGAGATTCGGATCGTCAACGATTTGAAGTACACCGATAACCCTCGGACCAACCCAAGCGCGACCAATGTGCTCGGTCTGATCGCCAAGGGCAACGTGACCGTCGCCGACACGGCCACGACCCGAGACGGCATCAGCGGCGGCCCGAGTAGCGGCTTGCAGGTCGATGCGTCGGTCTTCACGCTCGGCTCGTTTGCCTACGAGAACTACCAAACGATCCCGTTCGCTGGCAACATCCAGGTGCTCGGCGGCGTCGTGCAGAAGAATCGTGGGATCAACGGGATCTTCGACCCGAGCACCGGCACCATTACGCACGGGTTTCAGGAGCGGCATCGCTACGACGAGCGGTTCAACGGCGGAACGTTCGCCCCGCCAGGCTTCCCGGTCCAGCCGGGACTGGTCGTGAAGAACTGGTATCAGACAATCTGACCCCCGAGTGACGGCGGCTGTTTGAGCGAGGGGCGGGCCTGAACGGGTCCGCCCCTCGCTATTTTTGTCCGCTCCCCTCCACACGATCCCGCCCCGTGCCGCCGATCTCTATCTCCCGCAAATCATCACTGCCAACGCTCGTCGGCTGGTTCGCGCTTGCGTTCGTCATCCGACTGTGGTTGGCCCGAGGCGGCGGCTTCACCGGCGACATCGACAGCTTCCGGGCGTGGACAGCGGCCGTGGTCGAGCACGGGCTGGGCGGTTTCTACGGCGCCGTCTGGTGCGATTATCCGCCGCTGTTCATCGGGCTGCTGTGGGTCTGGGGCGAGCTGACGCAGCTTTTTGCCGGTTCGGCCACGCCGAGCGTGATCGGGATGAAGCTGCCGTTCGTGTTGACGGAGCTGCTGAACGGCTGGCTGATCGGCCGCCTGCTCCGCAAGCGCGGCGTGGGCGAGCCGACGGTTCGGCGGGCGACGATAGCGTACCTGTTCAACCCGGCGATCCTCTACGGCACCGCCGTCTGGGGGCAAGCCGACAGCCTGACGGTCTGCGCCGCGCTGCTGCTGCTGGGTGCGCTGATGCAACGGCAACTCGTCGTCAGCGCCGTCATCGTCGCGGCGGCGGTGCTGATCAAGCCGCAGGGGTTGTTTTTGCTGCCGCTTGCCGTTGCGGCGCTGTGGCACCAAACGCCGGTAAAGCGCTGGCCGCTGGCGATCTTGGCCGGACTGGCGACGGTCTGGGCGGTCGTGCTGCCGGTCGTCTGGCCGCTGAATGGCCCGTTCGAACCGTTCGGCTGGCTCGCGGCCCGGATGTCGGCCACCGGAAACGGCTATCCGTACACCAGCGTCAACGCGTATAATATCTGGCTGCTCGTCCCGCCGAACGCGTCGTGGCAAGCGGACAGCACCCGTTGGCTGGGCATCAGTCTCGGCGGCTGGGGACTCGGGCTGATGGCGGCGCTGTGCGGCTGGATCGGCTGGATCGTCTATCGCGACCGGGCGCGGGGCGAGACAGCCCGATTGCCGCTGCTGACGGCCGCTGGCGCGACGCTGCTGATCGGCGGCTACATCCTGCCGACCCGAATGCACGAGCGCTACATCCTGCCGGGTCTGGCCCTGCTCGCCATCGCCCAGGCGCTCGACCGGCGCTATCGCTGGCCCTTTCGTGGGTTCACGGCGACGACGCTTGTCTCGCTTGTGTACGTGCTGAACGTTTACAACACGACGGCGCCGTGGGTCGATCAGTTAAAGCGCTTCGCCACGGCCGGACTGGTGCTCGGTCCGTTCCGGTTCAGCCCCGAGTGGGTCTTGTCGCTGGCGAACGTCGCCCTGTTCGGCTGGCTGCTCCAGCTGACGGCTGCCCCGGCGGCGCTGCGGACCGAGGCGCGGTCGCCGCGCTGGGTCGCGTGGCTGCGGCGGCTTGATCTGTCAACGGAACCGAGCGGCGCGGTCGGTTGGCGCGATTGGGCGCTGATCGGCGGGATCGCGACAGCCTTCTTGCTCATCGCCGGGTGGCGACTGGGCAACCCGACCGAGCAGGTGTTCGACGAGGTGTATCACGCCAAAGCCGGGTTCGAGTACCTCGCCGGCTTCGCGCCGACCGAGTGGACGCACCCGCCGCTGGCGAAGCTGCTCGTCGCGTTGAGCCTGAAACTCAGCCACGCACCGGTCGATCTAACGGCAACAAGCTGGACCGCCGCAACCGTCGCTGCGTGGCGACTGCCGAGCCTGCTCGCGGGCATTGGGTCGCTGGTCGCGGTCTATGCGCTCGGCCGGGCGCTGTTCGGCTCGCGGGCCGTCGCCGGACTGGCCGCCGGGCTGCTGGCGCTCGACGGCGTGTTCTTGGTCCAGAGCCGGATCGCCATGACGAACCAACTGGCGCTGCTGTGGATGCTGCTTGCGACGTTGGCCGTCTGGCGGGCGTCGCAGCGGGACGGTTGGGCGCCGCTCGTGGCCGCCGGACTCGCGCTGGGACTCGGACTGGCAACGCGCTGGTCAACGCTCTACACCTGGGGATTGCTCGGGCTGTTTTTGCTCATCCACCGATGGCTGACAACTGGACAGCCGCGCACCTGGCCGACATTAAAACCGCAGCTTGGCTGGCTCGGCAAGCTAACGCTGACGCTCGTTGCGC
>JBBSVG010000072.1:0-8513 GCA_038233775.1 Bacteroidota bacterium
CCGTTCAGCTTGCCCAAATAGATCATCTGGTCGCCGACCTTCATCTTCCGGTACAGCCCGCGCTCCTCCGGCAGATAGCCCATCCTGGCCTGCTCGGCCGGACCGACCGTGTGGCCGCCGAGCTGGACCGTCCCTTCATCGGGGTAGGTGATCCCGGTGATCATCCGAATCGAGGTCGTCTTGCCCGCGCCGTTCGGACCGAGCAGCCCGAAGATTCGGCCCGGTTCGAGCGCGAACGAGAGGTCTTCGACGGCCGGTTTGGTGCCGTAGCGCTTGGTGATGTGATCGACGGTCAGCACAGCGGACATGGGGCGCGGGGACAAGAGGAACGGAGGAAGGTGGCTTGACTACGACGAGCGGGCCGCGCAGGTTGCACGAGGCGGCAGATGAACCGATGGCGACCCGCAACCGTTACCCTTGTCAGCGGACGGCTCTGGCTTGACAATTGTTCGGCCGACCGCTTACTTTACGGCTGATCGCGCTGCCCGGCAACGGGTGTCGGGTCGCCGCCCCATTAGAGACAAAGGTGACTGTCATGTTCGGTCTGGGCACGCCGGAAATCATCCTCATTCTGCTGCTGGTCCTGGTTCTGTTCGGCGCCAAGAAGATCCCCGAACTGGCAAAAGGCGTCGGCAAGGGGCTGACCGAGTTCCGCAAGGCGACGAGCGACATCCAGAACGAGGTTCAGGGTCGGCCGGTGTACCGCGACGAGCGCGACCCGGCGGCCGACCGCTACGCCGCCGCACCACCGGAGCGGGACGAGGCGCCAGTCCGCCGCCCGCGCCGCGAGTTGCCGGCCGCTTCCGACGAAGCCCGGCCGCGCTACGCCGATGAGCAGGCGCCCGTCGCCCGCCGCCCGCGCAACCCGCAGAGCTGAAGAAACCGCCCGCTTTCGCCGTTCTGTCAGTTCGATGACCGCTGCTGGGGGTGCCTGAATCACCCGGCGGCGGTTTCCGTTTGTCCGCTTCTCCCCGCCATCTCTCCCCGACTATGCCCGTTGCCTACCCGACCTTCACCGCCGCCCGCGAGGCGCTGCTCGCCGGCCGAACCACCGCCCGTGACCTCGTTTCGGCCCATCTGACCGAGATTGACGAGCGGGCCGACCTGAACGCGCTCCTGCTCCGGCTGGACGAATCGGCGACCGCGCAGGCAACCGACATCGACCGGCGACTGGCGGCGGGCGAACCGGTCGGACCGCTGGCCGGGATGATTCTGGCGCTGAAAGACAACATGGCGTCTCGCGGCGACCGAACGACGTGCGGCTCGAAGATGCTTGAAAACTTCGTCTCGGTTTACGACGCGACCGTCGTCGAGCGGCTGCGGGCGGCAGACGCGGTGTTGATCGGCAAGGCGAACATGGACGAGTTCGCGATGGGCTCGTCGAACGAAAACAGCGCCTTCGGTCCGGCGAAACATCCGCTCGACCCGAGCCGCGTGCCGGGCGGCTCGTCCGGCGGCAGCGCGGTTGCCGTCGCGGCCCACATGGCGCACACGTCGCTCGGTTCGGACACCGGCGGCTCGATCCGCACCCCGGCTGCCTTCTGCGGCGTCGTCGGGCTGAAACCGACCTACGGCCGCGTCTCGCGCTACGGACTCGTCGCGTTCGCTTCGTCGTTCGACCAGATCGGCCCGTTCGCCCACACCGCCCGAGACGCCGCCGCCGTCTTGCAGGTCATCGCCGGCGCCGACCCGATGGACGCGACCTGCGCAGCCCTGCCGGTGCCCGACTACGCCGCCGCGCTGACCGGCGACGTGCGCGGCCTGCGCGTCGCGGTTCCGAAAGAATACCGGCCCGCCGGGCTGAATCCGGCCATCGACCGGGCGCTTGAGCAGACGCTCGACCGGCTGCGCGAACGCGGCGCCGTCATTGTCGAAAACCTCTCGCTGCCGAACACCGAGCACAGCATCGCGACGTATTACATCCTGACGATGGCCGAGGCGTCGAGCAATCTGGCCCGGTTCGACGGCGTCCGCTACGGCCACCGGACGGCCGATCAGGTCGAGCGGTTGGGCGATCTGTACATCCGCAGCCGGACCGAAGGGTTCGGCCCCGAGGTCAAGCGGCGGATCATGCTCGGCACCTACGTTCTCTCAGCGGGCTATTATGACGCCTATTATCGCAAGGCGCAACAGGTCCGGCGGCTGATTCGCGACGACTTCGACCGAATCTTCGAGCAAGCCGACGTGTTGCTGACGCCGACGGTTCCGTCCACCGCGTTCAAGCTCGGCGAGAAAACCGACGATCCGCTGGAGATGTACCTGTCCGACATTTATACGACGAGCGCGAACCTCGCGGGCATCCCCGGCCTGTCGTTTCCGGTCGGCAGCGACGACGGCGGACTGCCCATCGGGCTGCAACTGCTCGGCCGCCCGTTCGACGAGGCGACGCTGTTGCGGGTGGCCGACGCGCTGGAGATGGCGTCTTGACGGCCGCACGGTTGGTGCTGACGGCGCTGCTGCTGCTCGGCGCAAGCGGAACCGCGTTCGGGCAACGGAAACTCGGTCCGCATGGCGAGGTCGAGATCGGCTTCACCCAGTTCACCGGCAACACGAGCCAGATTTTGCTGACCTCGCGGCTGGCCGGATCGTTCATCGATTCGACCAAAGAAATCAAGCTCGGCGGCGGCTTGAACTACGGCGAGGTGGAGGACAAGGGCGTCAGCCGACGAGACGGGTTCACCGAGGGATCGCTCGATCTCTACCCGCTGGCTCAGTTCAGCCCGTTTGGCTCGGCTCGCTGGGAGTTTGCCACCCAAAAGGGCATCAATGGACGCTTCTCGACCGGACTCGGGCTGAAAGGCAAGGTGTTCCGCTCGAAGCTGGCCGAGATGTCGTTCTCGTCGGCGGTGCTCTACGAGCAGAGCCGACTCCGCGCCGCCCGCGTCTCCGGCCGGATGCGGCCCGACACGACCGTTCGGCTGGCCCGACTGTCGAACCGGCTGCGCTACAAGCAGACGCTGTTCAAGGACAACCGCGTCATCTTTCAGCACGAGATGTTCTACACGCCGAATCTGGCCGATTTTGGCAATTATTTGGTCACCTCGCAGACGAGCCTGACGGTTGCCCTCGTACGCCGCGTCTCGCTGCGGATCTCGTTCTCGGACGACTACGACTCGACCGCCGGACAGCGCAACGCCAAACCGAACGACACCAAGTTCCTAACCTCGATCATCGCCTCGCTGTGAACAGCGCGTCGCGCAGCTCGGCGACGGTCCGGCAGAGGAGATCGGGACCGGCGGCGGCGAGCACGTCCGGCTCGGCGTGACGGTCCCAAGCGGCGGCGCAGACGAGCGTTCCGGCGTCCCGCGCCGCCCGGATGTCGCTGGTTGAGTCACCGACCATCAGCGCCTCAACTGGCGATACGCCTAACAGATTCAGCACTTTAACCAGCCCTTCGGCGTCCGGTTTCGACCGACTGACGTCCTCGCCAGCGATCATCGCCCCGAAGAACGGTTGCAGCCCGAGCGGTCGGAGAAACACGTCGAGCATGATCCGGCTCTTGCCGGTAAAAATCCCCAGTTGGATGCCCGCGTCGCGCAGTTCGGTCAGCAGATCGACGATGCCGGGGTACAGTTGGGCCGGTTCGTCGGCTTGCTCGACATAGCGTTTCATCCCGGCGAACGCGGCCTCGTGGCTGTCGGGGAAATCGTGCAGGATCGAGGCGAGCACGCCTTGCTCGGTCGGACCGAAGTGCGACATGATCTCGACCGGCGAGAGCACGCGGCCGATTCGCGGGACGAACTCGGCGTTCATCGCGTCGAACAGCAGCGGCAGCGTGTCGATCAGCGTCCCGTCGAAGTCGAACACAACGGCGCGGATCAGCGAGAGGTCAGTCGTGCCAGACATAGTCAAAAAGCAAGGTGGCGGCCGTGACGACGGCGCCGTCGTAGGCCAAGAGCAATTTCAGATCGTCCAACGCCGTGGGCCAATCGACGCCGACCGAGGCGCCAACGGTCGCGTGGACGCCGGTCACGAGCAGCGGCAAGAGCACCGGAAAGGCGAGCACGGCGAACAGCGTCCCTTTGCCGCTGGCCCGGCTGATGAGGGCCGAGATCAGCGTCGTCGCCCCGGCCAAGCCGACCGCGCTGAGGCCGAGCGCCAGTAAAAACTGCGGCCAGGCTGCGATGGAAAGGGGCAGGAACACCAGAAACAGCCCGACCGTCAACGCGCTTAGGCCGACCGTCAGCAGCAGGTTGAACAAAAACTTCCCGGCGTAGATGACCGAAGCGCGACCGCTGAGTTGCAGCAGCAGCATCGTCCCGCGCTCGGCCTCGCTGACGAAGGCGCGGGCGAGGCCGCCGGTCCCGGCGAAGAACAAGACCAGCCAGAGCAGCCCGGCCGTCGCCTCGGTCCCCAGCGGCGCTTGGCCGACGGCGAAATGGACGATCACGACCGTCGCCAAGACGAACATGACGAGTGCGTTGAGCGCGTAGCGGGTCCGCAGCTCGCTCCGCAGATCCTTCCAAACGAGCGCCGCCACGGCGCGCAGCCAGATCGTCACGGCGTCGCTCCTTCGCCGCCGCCGAGATCGAGGACGCCGTCGCACAGGTCGAGATCGGGCGCATCGTTGGTCGCGATGACGACCGCTTGGCCCGCCGCCCGAGCGTCCGCCACGACCCGACCGACGAGCGCCACGCCGCGACGGTCGAGGTTCGCCCGAGGCTCGTCGAGCAGCAGCACCGGCGGACGATGCAGCAACGCGGCGGCATATTTCATCCGCCCTTTGAGTCCGCTGGAGAACTGCCCAACCGGATCGTCGGCCCGGTCGGACAGCTCGACACGGTCCAGCAGCGCCGCAATCTCGTCGGCCGACACCCGAAGTCCGCGCAGACCGGCGAGGAAGCGCAGCGTCTCGGTCGGCGTGAACTCGTCGTAGAGCACCAGATACGGCGCGACCAAACCGACGTTCAGCGGCCGGTCCGGCGGCGCGATGGCGCGACCGTCAACCGTCAGCATGACCGTTCCGGCCGTCGGTGTCTGCGTCCCGGCGAGCAACCCGACGAGCGTGCTCTTGCCCGCGCCGTTCCGCCCCGTCACGCCGAGCACCTGCCCCGGCGCGACCTCGAACGTCACGCCGCGAAACACGACGCGCCGGTCGAACACTTTGGTTAAGTCGAGGGCGGAGAGCAAGGAGGATGCGGGATGATGAACGATGGATGAGGAGAATGGCGCTCAGCGCTCGTTTGCGAGTGTCATATCCGATGATGCCGACCCCAATGTCATCAGTCCGCGTTCCTCATTCATCATTCTCTTCCCTCGTTCATCGCTTCTTCTGAAGCGCGCGCGCCAGTTGCGCCAAGTCCGGTTTGGCGCCGTGACGCGGGTCGCGGGGAATGAGGCGCAGCGGACAGAGGTCATCGACGGGCAGCGCCGACAGCGCGGCTCGGGCAGCGGGCGAAAGCCGACCATCGGCGGTCTCGAGGCAGAGCACGGCGCGGCCGTCGAGCGAGATCAGCGCGGCGAACGTGACCTCCGACGCGAGCGCGAGGGCGCGGCCCTCGACAGATAGCGGCCAGAGCGTGCTGCCGTCGGGTCGCCCGATCCGGCCAGAAACGCGACCCATCAACCAGAGTCGGCCGAGATCGTCCAACCGGACGCCATCGCCGGTGCGGTGCCAGACGGTCGCGCCGTCGCGGATCTTGTTGGCGCGGTCGGCCTCGGGATCGTCCAGATAACCGGGCAGCACAGGGTCGCCCGAAACGACGAGTTCGCCGACTTCGCCTGGCCGGACGAGCAGCGGCGCCCAGCCGCCGGAGGTCAGTTCGACCGGACCATCGGTCGGCCGGATCAGCCGAACCGCGATCTCCGGCACCGGCCGGCCGACGAGCAGCCCCGGCGCGTCACCGGCGGCGATTAATTCGTCAGCCGAGAGCCCGGCAATCGGTTCAGCCTCGGTCGAGCCATAGACGATGTGGACCTCGCCCGCCGTCGCCCGGTTCAGCGTTTGGGCGGTCGCTGCCGTGACCGCGCCGCCGCCGACGAACAACTTCCGCAGCGGCAAGACCTGTCCCGAGGCCGCGCACCAATCGGCCAATCGACCGAACAGCGATGGCGAGCCGGCCGCCGTCGTGACCCGTTCCCGGACGATCTGCCGGTGAAGCCGGGCCGGATCGAGCGCCGCCGGATGCCGCGCATCGCCGTCGGGCAGGACGCTCGTCACGCCGAGGGCGAGGTTGTTCAGGACGAACACCGGCAGCGTCGTCAGGTCCACGTCGCCCTCGACCAGCCCCAAATGGTGCGCGAGCGCCAGATGTTGCGCCCAGAGAAAGCCGTGGGCGCGGGCCGCTGCTTTCGCGTTGCCGGTCGATCCGGTCGTGAAGGTGACCAGCGCCGGGTCGGATGCGGCGCGCTCGGCCGGGGGACGGCCGGCGTCGGGACGCTCGTAGCGGCTCAGTCGGAGCCAGCGGCGACCGGCGACCCAATGGGTCGGGATGCGACGGATCGCTGGCGAAACCAGCCGCAGCAGGTGCGCTTTCGGCGTGCCGATGAGCAGCGTCGGGTGCGCGAGCTGAACCGCACGGTCGAGTCGCGACCGGTCGGCCCACGCATCGACGAAGACGGCGACGGCGCCGACGTGCCAGAGCGCAAGCAGGGCGACGTAGAGATCGGGCGACATCGGGACGAACACCAGCGCCCGGTCGCCCGGCCCGATCCCCGCTGCCCGGAGTCCAGCGGCCAGCCGCCCGACCCGGTTCGACAGCCCGCCGAACGTCAGTCGAGTCCCGTCGCCAGCGACGAGGGCGGTGCGGTCGGGGTCGCGCTGGGCGCGTTCGCCCAACCGGGCGGCGAGGTTGGTTGCGCTCACAGGTCGCAACCGAACAGCGCGTAGCGGCGGCAAACGGGCGCGGCCGACCGGGTCGAGAGCCGAACCGAGGCGTTCGTCTGGAGCATCAGCGCATGGATGACCGTCGCCGCGCCCCGTTCGAGCGCGATGCGGTGGATTTCGTCGGTCAGCCGGGCGCCGAGGCCGAAGCGTCGGGCGGTGGGATGAACGGCCAGCGTTTTCAAGATGATGCGGCCCGGTTCGAGCGGATCGGGAAACGCGAAGCAGAATCCGACCAACCGCCCGTTGCCGTCGTGCGCCAGCCGGACGAGATCGGCGACCATCAGCGGCTCGAGCTTCGTGTACATGGCGCGGAACTCGGGCCAGCCGAGCGGCGTGTAGAGGAAGTTATCGGCAAACGCAGCCAGCGAAAGCGCGTGCAAGTCGCGCAGTTCAGTTTCAAAACAGTCAGGCCGAATCGCCCGCGTCGTCAGTCCGGCGGCGGTCTGTCGGGCGATGGCCGCTGCCGACGCCAGTGGATCGGCCACGACGGCGGCGAGATCGGTGGCGATCCGGCTCTCGTAGCGGGCGACCGGAACGAACCCGGCGCCGGTGAACGCCTCGATATCGGCCGGTGGGTTCTGCGGTTCGGTCAGAAACGGCCGGACGGTGACCTCGTCCGGTTCGGGCGGCAACACCAGCCGGTAACGGCGCCAAGTGCTGCCGCCGTCGAGCGGACCGAGCACGCGGCGGACACCGAGGGCGGATAGCTGCGCCGTAGCGGCCCGAATCAGCGTTGCGCCGACCGCCGGATCGCGGGCGACGACCGGCCCGATCCACCCGCTCCGCCCCGGCGCCCCGACCAGAGCGTCGGCCACGCCGAGCGTCAGCCGCGCCACCGGATGGCTGGCGACGAGCCCAACGAGGCCATGACTGTCGGCCGCGAGCGGGTTCGTCGGATCGAGTTCGTCGAAGGCTGCACGGTCGGCGCTGCCCGGCGGCAGGTCGAGCACGGTCAAGGCCAAGTCATCAAGTCTCATCTGGTCGCCTTTTTGTATCGTATGGCGGTTCGTTCCAGTTGCGAACACCCCGCCGTCCGGTTGCATCGTCTGGCGAGCGGTCATCACTCGCCGCCTTCGAGTCTCCGATACCCCCGTTTTGCTGGAGAGTTTTACCATGGCCCGTTGTGTCCTGCTTCTCCTCGTCTGGGCGCTCATGCTCACCCCGACCCACACCGCCCAGGCCCAAGCCTCCGGTCCCGACCAGACGATGTTCACCCGGCTGCTCCGCCGCTACGTCAACAACGACGGTCGGGTCAACTACGTCGGCTTGGCGCGCGACACCGATTTCACCGGCTTCATCATCGCGATGGGTCGGGTTGATCCCGACAAGATCAAGGGGCGCAACGAGCGGATGGCGTTCTGGATCAACATGTACAACGCCTACACGATGCGTCTCATCACCCGACATTCTCGGGCGCGCTCGGTCCGGGATATTCCGACGCCAGCTGGCAAGACGCCGTGGCAGTTGGATTTCATCCGCATCAACGGCAAGTCGTACACGCTCGATGACATCGAGAAGGAGATTCTGCTGAAGGAGTTCCCCGACGAGCCGCGCATCCATTTCGCCCTCGTCTGCGCCGCCAACTCGTGCGCCAAGCTCCGCCGCGAGGCCTACCGCGCCGATATCCTCGACCGCCAACTCGATGAGCAGGCTCGCCGCTTTCTGGGCGACAAAACGCTGAACCGGA
>JBBSVG010000073.1:0-8492 GCA_038233775.1 Bacteroidota bacterium
TCACATCGGCAGCGACGACATCGATCTTGACCGGCTTACCGGTCGGGAAGTGCATCTCGTTGGCCGTCTTGATCCCGCCCTGATCCGGGTACTGGAACTCCCACCACCAGCGATGGCCGATGGCGGTGATATGCAGCGCTTCTTCATCAGGTGCGAAGGCGTCGGTCTTGAAGATCGCCGGGATCGTCGGGATCTCCATAATCCCGAGCAGCACAATCGACACGGCCAGCAGGCCGAACTCGATCTTCGCGTTGCCGTGGGTCTGCCGGGGCAGCACGCCTTCCTCCGGCGTCCAGTCCGGCTTCTTGCGGAACCGAATCACCGCATACAGCAGCAGCCCACCAACGACGAAGAACAGGCCGGCCGAGACGTAGAGCGTCGTAAAGAACACCTCCCGCTGCATCGCGGCGACCGGTCCGTTGACGTCGAGCGTCGATTGCGGGTCTTTATAGGCGCACCCCGTCAGCCAGCAGGTGACAAGCAGCAGCGCCGTCATCGCCGTCGGGGTCCGCACCAGCCGGGTCGCCCCGTGCCTCCAGCTTCTCATACCGGCCTCTTACAGTCGCAACTTGGAGAACTCGCCCGGCCGACCGTGTTTGCAGGAGTCGGGCGCGGGGCGGGACAAAAATAACGCATTCGCCGCCGGGATGGGCATCTGTCGCCCGATTGGGGACAGAATGCGACGGCGTTGAGAAGGTCGAAAGTCGTCGGGAGCCGCTTGTGATTATCGGCGACGCGGACCGTTTTACAAAAAGTCAGCCAGCGTCCCGACGACCGCTGTCGATCCCGGAAGCACCGAATCGACCGCTCTGGTATGCCGATTGCATAAGCCCGGCAACCGTTGAAAACCGGGCTTCCGACGCGGATTCGGCCTGATTGGCCCCGACCGGAACGCCCGATGTTCTGTCCAAAACCGAAGAGGCAACCGTGAATTATCGCTTTTCCTCGATGCTGATGGCCGGCATCCTCACCGTCGGCCTCGCGGCCTGCGGCACCAAGACCGAGACGACTGAAACCACCACCACCACGACCGAGACGGCGGCCACCGACAACTCGGCCATGATGAGCGACACCTCCGCCACCATGTCCGGCGGGACGATGGTCGCCGACGGCGAGACGTTCACCGTCCAGCCGGTCGGCGAACAGATGGAGTTTGCGCAGAAAGAGTTCTCGGCCAAGGCCGGCACGTCGATCACCGTCAAGTTCGAGAACACTGCCACCAGCCAGGCGATGATCCACAACTGGACGCTGCTCGAGCCGACGGCCGACGTGATGAAGATCGGCGCCGCTGCCGCCACCAACGCCACCAAGGGCTATATGCCCGACGACAAGGCCGGCATCATCGCCTACACCGAGATGTCGAAGCCGGGCGAGTCGCACGAGGTCAAGTTCACCGTGCCGAGCACGCCGGGCGACTACCCGTACGTCTGCCTCTATCCGGGCCACTACGTCCTGATGAAGGGCACGCTTCACGTCACGGCGTAAGCTTCATCCGTTTGGTTCAAGGCGCGGCGGTCGATTCTGACCGTCGCGCCTTTTTGCTTCAGCGAACCAGCGTGACGCGCTGCACCGCTGTGTTGCCGGCAGCGGTCAGTCGGACGAGGTACACGCCTGTCGCCAGCCCGGCGCCGTCGAACGTCGCGGTGTGCGACCCAGCCAACTTGGTTTCATCCACCAGCGTCCGCACCCGCCGACCGAGCGCGTCGAACACCTCAAGGCGCACCTTGCCCGCCGTCGCCAACTCGTAGCGCACCGTCGTCGTCGGGTTGAACGGGTTCGGCGATGCGCCGATCAGCCGCAACAGATCCGGCCGCGCCAATACCCGATCCGCCACGCCAACGACGCCCATCCTGCCGACCAGTCCGCTTGGGCTGACCCGTTGGGCGAGCAATCCACCCGGCGTCGCGACCGTCGGCCCAGCGTACCAGAGGACGATCCAGCCGTAGCCGTCGTCGTAGACCTGACCCTGACCCGCCACGTTCGTCGAGTCGCACACCAGCACCCGATGCGGCTCGCCCGGCAGGCCGCTGAATCCGCCACCGTCGCGTCTGGCTCGTGCGAGGTAGAGTCGGGGACCGATGATCGCCGCCTCGGAGTAGTCCACCGGGATGCCGGGCTGATGCGCCCGATAAAGCGCCACGATCCCGCCCTCGCCCGCGCCGGGAATGCCCGGTTGATGCCGACTGCCGGCGACATGGGTGATGCGGAAGTCGCCAGCCGTCGTGTCGTCTTTCGCCAGCAACATCGGTCGCTCGCCCCACGGCACCTCGCCCGCACTTGTCACCCGCTGCGCCAGCATGGCCCGAGTCCCAGGGCCACCGTCAAGCGGTCTGTCGTCAAGCGCCAAGTAAAGATCTCCTCCTTCTACGAACTGCCAGACGGTAGCAGTAGACGCACTATCCGACCAGGGACGATGCCACTCCAGACGACCAGCCGTATTGAACCCGCTTATCTCGCTGCGATCCCAACCAAAGTACGTAGAAGCACCAACGGATCGGTTGGCGGCAAGTGGCGGATATGGCAATGGCGCACTCGCTGTCAGCCACGCGATCTGTCCATCCTCCAGCAAGTGCTGCACAGTCCAGTTGCGTTGAGCAAGGATGTAGGAATATGTCAGCAAACCGCCATCGCCATCGCTGGTGATGGTACTCACGAAAGCCTTCCCCAACAGCGCCCGGCCAGTCGAATCGAACTGGGCATGGCCTGCCGCATCGTAATGCTGGAATTTGGTGGTGCCGAACTCCGTGCTATACGGATGGGCTGAGTCGATGCTATCGGACCACGCCAGCCACACGCCGCCGGTCCCGTCCGGGATGAGATAGTGCTTCTCGTGGTTGAGTTGCCACGCATCGTCGCGCAGTTGGTCGTAGAAGGTGCCTTGCGGTGCTCGGCTATATCGCCACGATTCGCTGACGACGGGCACGAGCACCCCATCGCGTTTGTCGCCGTCGCCGTTGCCATCGAACATCCAGTTGCCGTCGGCATCCATCCGGTTCAGCCGAATGTGCTCTGGCGGTGCCAGTTCTCGCCAGAGCACCCAGAGACCGCCAGCCTCGTCGCTCCGCATATCCAATCGATCCGACTCGTCTCCGGGCAATCCACGGGTGTAGGCGGTCGTCCGAGGTCCGAGCGTTCCGTCGGCATTGAGCTTCTGAAAGCAGCAGATATTGGGATAGCTGGTCTCGCTGGGCGCATCGAACCATAGCCCACCGACCGGCTGGCCGTCCTTCTGGGCGACCACCCCGACCGGGGAACCATAGGACGAGACCACAATCGGGTCGGCGGATGACCATTGCGCCCAAGCCGGGGTGGCGATGAGCAGCAGGGCGAGCGGGGCGAGGCGGCGGAGCAGGCGCATGGCGGTGGCGATGGGTCCGGTGGCGAGGCGGGGGCGGTTCAATCTAACCCGACGGTTGGCACCGCGCAACCTCCGCAGCGGGGTGGGCGACGTATTTTGTGCGCCCGGACTTGCATCGGGCGGAATCATCGGCTAACTTAACACCGTTAACCAACCAGCGAACGATGAGCGCGACAGCAACCGAGACAGCGGCGCCGCTCCGGCGGCAGATCTTGGACACGGCCCGACACCTGCTCGTCAGCGAGGGGTATCCGAGCCTGTCGATGCGGCGGATCGCCCAAGCCATCGGCTACTCGGCGACGAGCATTTACCTGCACTTCGCCAACAAGGACGCGCTGTTCCACGCGCTGATCGACGAAGGCTTCGCCCGGCTCTACGAAATACTCGTCGCGGCGTCCCAGTCGGCCGACGAACCGACCGAGCGGCTGGCGGCGCTGGCGCACGGGTACGTCGCCTTCGGGCTGGCGAACCCGGAGTTGTACGAGATCATGTTTTTGCTCCACCCGGCGCACATGGCGCGCTATCCGGCCGAGAACTACCGCCGGGCGCGGCTCGGGCTCGACCTGTTCGGCGCGACGCTGGCCGACGGCGTGAAGTCCGGCGCCTTCGTCGAGATGCCGCTGCGACCGGCGACAGCCGTTGTCTGGTCGGCGCTGCACGGGGCGGTCTCGCTCGTGCTGGCGAACCGGTTGGACAGCCGGATCGAGCGCGAACCGTTCTTCGACGCGGTCGTGGCCGGGGCGCTGGCCCCGCTCGTCGCTGGCCGCTGATTCCTTTTCACCGAAACCGAACCCGACATGGCGATGGACTTTGCCCAGATGGGCCAGATGATGAAGCTGGCGCAGAAGATCGACTTCGAGAAAGTCGGTAAGCTGGCCGAGAAAGTCGATCTGAACCAGTTGCTCGAACTGGCCGGCTCGATGGACCCGGCGACGATGCAGAAGCTGCTGAAAGCGGCCAAGTCGAACGGCACGCCCAAAGAGTTGCCCGCCGCGAACGGCGATTTCTTCGACATCTCGGGTTTGCTCACCGACGAGCAGCGGGCGGTTCAGCAGACCGTGCGCGGGTTCATGGAAACCGAGGTCGAGCCGATCATCAACGAATACTGGTCGAAAGACGAGTTCCCCAAGCAGCTCATCCCGCGCTTCGCCGCGCTGAACCTGACCGGCGCGGTGTACGACGGCGTCGAGCGGCGGGCCGATGGCTCGGTGATGGAAGGCATCCTGACGATGGAGATGGCCCGGATCGACCCGTCTGTGGCGACGTTCTTCGGCGTCCAATGCGGCCTCGCGATGGGGTCGATCTACGCCTGCGGCTCGGCGGAGCAGAAGGCCGCGTATATGCCGAAGATGCAGAAGATGGAGATCCTCGGCTGCTTCGGACTGACCGAACCGAAGGTCGGTTCGGGCGCCGCCGGTGGCCTGACCACGACCTGCCGCCGCAACGGCGACGAGTGGACGATCAACGGGCAGAAGAAGTGGATCGGCAACTCAACTTTCGCCGACATCGCCGTCATCTGGGCGCGGGATGAGGCCGACGACGAGGTGAAAGGCTTCATCGCCGAGACGAAAACCGCCGGGTTCGCGGTCGAGAAGCAGATCGGCAAGATCGCGCTCCGCTCGGTCGAGAACGGGCAGATCACGATGACCGACGTGAAGGTGCCCGAGTCGATGCGGCTGCCGAACGCACGCTCGTTCAAGGACACCGGAACCGTGCTGCGAATGACCCGCGCTGGCGTCGCGTGGATCGCCGTCGGCCTTGCGATGGGCGTGTATGAAAAAGCGCTGAAATACGCCCAGACGCGCAAGCAGTTCGGCCGGAAGATCGGCGGGTTCCAGTTGATCCAGGCGCATCTGGTCCACATGCTCGGCAACGTGACGGCGATGCAGACGATGGCGATTCGGCTGTCGCAGTTGCAGGACGCCGACCGGATGCTCGACGAGCACGCGTCGCTGGCAAAGGTGTTCTGCTGCGCCAAAGCCCGCGAGACGGCGGCGCTGGCCCGAGAAGTCCACGGCGGCAACGGGATTCTGCTCGAGCACCACGTCGCCCGGCTGTTCTGCGACGTCGAGGCCGTCTATTCCTACGAAGGGACGAACGAGGTCAACACGCTCATCGTCGGCCGCGCGATCACCGGCTTCTCGGCGTTCGTCTGATTCCCAACCCTGACCCGATCTTTCTCATGGACACGCAGACCGAAGTGCTGACGGCGCCGACCGACCTTACGAGCGCGACCCAACCGTTTCGTCGGGCGGCGGTGCTCGGCGCGGGCGTGATGGGCGCGCAGATCGCGCTTCATTTAGCCAACGCTGGCCTAACGGTCGATCTGCTCGACCTCCCGGCCAAATCCGGCGACCGCAACGCGACCGTCAAAAAGCTGTTCGCCGCCGCGCTGAAGCTGAAGCCGAATCCGGTCTTCACCGCCGACGTCGCGACCCGCGTCCGGCTGGGCAACTTCGACGACGATTTCGACCGGTTGAAGACGGCCGATTGGATCATCGAGGTCGTCGTCGAGCGGCTCGACATCAAACAAAGCATGATGGCGCGGATCGAGTCGGTTGCTCGGCCCGATGCGGTCATCGCGACCAACACGAGCGGGCTGCCGATTCATCTGATCTCCGAAGGCCGCTCCGACGCATTCCGCCACCGCTTTCTCGGGACGCATTTTTTCAACCCGCCGCGCTACTTAAAGCTGCTCGAGCTGATCCCGACGCCGGACACCGATCCGGCCGTGCTCGAGCGCGTCGCCCATTTCGGCCGCGTCCATCTGGGCAAGGGCGTCGTCGTGGCGAAGGACACGCCCAACTTCATCGGCAACCGGATCGGCGTTTACAGCGTCATGCAGGCCGTCAAATCGGTCGCCGACGGCGGGTACACGATTGAGGAAATCGACGCGCTGACCGGTCCGCTGGTCGGCCGCCCGCGCTCGGCGACGTTCCGCACCGCCGACGTGGTCGGACTCGACACGTTGCTCTACGTCGCCGA
Source organism: Bacteroidota bacterium (assembly GCA_038233775.1). Lineage (GTDB taxonomy): Bacteria > Bacteroidota > JBBSVG01 > JBBSVG01 > JBBSVG01 > JBBSVG01. The sequence continues at coordinate 6,344 of JBBSVG010000073.1, forward strand.
CAACCTCTACAAAGCGGTGCCCGACGACGAGAGCCGCGAGATGTTCCAGCCGCCCGCGCTGATGCGGACGCTCGTCGAGCGCGGCGCGCTGGGCGAGAAGACGAAGTCGGGGTTCTATAAAAAGGAAGGCAAGCAGATCCTCTCCATCGACCCGGCCGCCGGGACGTACACGGCCGCCAAACCGATGGAGTTGGGCGATCTCGACGCCTTCCGCAAGGCAGGCGAGCTGCCCGCACGACTCAACGCGCTGTACGACGATCAGGGTCGCGCCGGGAAGTTCCTCAAGGCGCACGTGCTCGACCTGTTGGGCTACGCGGCCCGTCGCCTGCCCGCCATCTCCGACAGCCCAGCCGACGTGGACAAGGCGATCCGCTGGGGCTTCGGCTGGCGGATGGGACCGTTTGAGACGTGGGACGCACTCGGCGTTGAGCGCGTAGTGGCCGACCTGAAAGCGGCCAACATCGCGCTGCCGGACTGGATCGGCGAGATGATTTCGAGCGGCGCGACGACGTTCTATCGCGGCACCGGCTCGGCCCGAGAAGTCTATCGGCCCGGCGTCGGCTACACGCCCGATCCGCGTCCGGCCGACGAGTTCGTGCTGGCAACGATCAAGACCGAGCAGAACCGGACGCTGTGGCAGAACAGCGAGGCCGCGTTGCTCGATCTGGGCGACGGCGTCGGGCTGTACGAGTTCCGCTCGAAGGCCAACACGCTCAGCCAAGCGGTCGTCGAAGGGTTGTTCGAGGTGCTGGATCGGGTCGAATCGTCGGCCGATCTGGTCGGGTTGGTGATCGGCAACGATGGCGAGAACTTCTCCGTCGGCGCCAATCTGGGCGAGATCGCCCAAGTCGCGATGATGGGTCAGTTCGACCAGATCGAGCGGATGGTGGCCCGGTTCCAAGCGCTGAATCAGCGAATCCGCTACGCCGCAAAGCCGGTCGTCGTCGCGGTCCAGGGCAAGGTCTTGGGCGGCGGTTGCGAGATCGTCATGTCGAGTCCGAACCCGGTCGCGGCGGCCGAATCGTACATCGGCCTGGTCGAACTCGGCGTCGGGCTGATCCCGGCCGGGTGCGGGACGATGCGGCTGGCGGCTCGGGCCAGCGAGCGGGCGGCGAGTGGCTTCCCGTCGAACGTTCAGCAAGGGCTGCGCGTCGCGTTCGAGACGGTCGCCAACGCGAAGGTCGCGGCGAGCGCACGGGAAGCCATCGAGTTGGGCTTTCTGCCGGACAGCACGCGGGTCGTGATGAACGCCGACCGCCGCCTGTTCGTCGCCAAGCAAGAAGTGCTGCGGCTGGCGACCGAAGGCTACTTGGCGCCGCCGGAGCGACTGGCGATTCAGGTCGTCGGCAAGCCGGGCGCGGCGCAGTTCGCGATTGCCGCCCGACAGTTCCGCGACGGCCGCTACATCTCCGAGTACGACGAGTTCCTCGCCAACCGGTTCGCCTACGTCCTGACCGGCGGCGAAATGAGCGGACCGACGATGGTGCCCGAGCAATACCTGCTCGATCTCGAACTTCAGGTGTTCATGTCGCTGCTCGGCCAGAGCAAAACGCAGGAACGGATCACAGGCTTGTTGCTGAGTGGAAAGCCAGTGCGAAATTAGGACATAAAGATGACGAGCATCCAAGATCTTCAACGCCAAATCTGCGCAAAAAACGAGGCTGATTTCTTCGATTCGCCATCGCAGCTCAAGGTGGGGATTTCATTAGATGCTATGACAGGTGCCTCACCGATCAACGGTTTGCGGCACCCGCCCGAAGGGGACACGACCGGCTGGTACATCTGGGCAGGTGAGACGTTGTCTGATGATCCCGACCATTTTCGCCCCCTTCATGTGGAACATTTGGTCGAGATTCGTCCAGAGGTTTTAAAGTTTCTCGGACTTCCTCCAGGATGGAGATTTCTGAAGGCGGGTGACTACGAAGATGTCTGGCAGGATGCAACACTCCTTGACATCTGAACCCCGCAGTTACTCGTCATCAAGCCGAGTTGACTGCTCCATCGACTTATGAATCTGGACTCCTGACATGATCCCAGCAGCCTATATCGTCAGCAGCGTGCGGACGGCCGTCGGCAAGGCCAAGCGCGGCACGTTGCGAAACTTCCGGCCCGAGGAAATGGGCGCCGTCGCCGTTCAGGGCGCGCTCGA
>JBBSVG010000074.1:0-8448 GCA_038233775.1 Bacteroidota bacterium
AGCGCGAACTGCGGACGTTTGAGTTTCTGGCCGAGCACGGCATCCCGGCGCTGACGGCCGTCGGCCTTGTCGTCCGGGAAAACCGACCGGAACTGGTCGCTTCGCCGGTTGGACCGCCGCAACAGGTCCGCGAGATCACGGCCTGTCTGGTGACGCGATTGGCTGGCGACGTGCTGCCCGAAGCGGAGTTTTTCGGCTGGGCGCTGCGGCCGGAGAACCGGCGCAAGGTCTGGGATGCGGCGGCCGATCTGTTCGTCGGACTCCACGCGGCCGGGATCTACTGGGGCGATCCGTCGCCGGCCAACCTGCTGATCCGCTTCCGCCGCGACGACCCGACCGCAACCGACGGACGGCGCGAACTGGCGCTCCAAGCGATCATGGCCGACGCCGAAACGGTCGAGCGCCGACCGGCCCCACTCGATCCGACGCTGGCCGAGGCCGATCTGAGCCACTTCGAGGAAACGATGTGGTGGGTCGAGGAAGACGTCCGTTGGTCCGGCCGCAAGCCCGCCGCCGCGCATTTAGCCGACGAGATCGCCGCGCTTCGGCTGCGCTACGAGGCTGGGATGGCGGCGGTTCGGGCGGCGACGAGCTTCGAGCGGCAGACGGCGCTTCAACCCGACCTGCTCGGTCCGCTGCGAGGCGCCGGTCAGGTGGCCGAGCTGATGCGGAACGTCGAGGAGCACAAGTGGTACTTGTCCGAGCAACAGGGCGCGGAAGTGCGGCTCGAACAAGCGGCGCGCGACTGGTATGACCGCGTTTTTTCGCCAGTCCGCGATGCCGTCACGACGAGGCTGGTGGCCGAGCAACGGGTCGGTGCGGTCGAGCCGGATGCGGCCGAACTGTACGTCGCCGTCATGCGGCACAAGTACGTGCTGTCGCAGCAACTCGGCCGCGATGTCGGCCTAACGGCGGCGATTGAGGACTTTTGCAGGCGGCTGGCGGCGCCGCCGGTCGAGCCGCCTGACTCGGTTCGCCGCTGGAACCGGCTGCGGACGGCGGCGTGGCTGCGCTGGGTCAAAGCCCAAGCGGCGGTGTACGGTCGGCTGGCGACGATCCGTCAGGCAATCGCGCCCCGGCGCCCGGCCGATGGGTCGGACGACGAGACCTCGCCTTCGGGGACGGCCGAGGAAGATGTGCTCTGAACCGGGTCGCGCCGGTTGCGTCGGCGGCGGAGCAAGGTGTCGGGCAGGCGGCCGAGGAAACTGGCGCCCCAAGCGAGGTGCATCGTCGCAAGCGCCAGCGGCAGCCGCAGCCGCACGGCCGTCGGCATCGGTCGCCGATCCGTCAGGCTGACGCCCGTCACGGCGGCGGCGTAGAGCGCCGGGGCGATCAGCCACAAGGGCGAGAGGACGACGGCGGCAGCCGTCGCGCCGGCCAGCCCGAGCACCAGCGCCGGTGGGGCCAGATGCCGACCGTGGAGCGAGCCGCCGTGCCGCGCGAGCATCGCCGCGCGACCCCGAGCGTAGCCCGCGTACTGTCGCGCCAGTCGGCCCCAGCTTTCCCGAGGGTGATAATCGACCCGCAGATCGTTCTGCAACCAGATCGTTCGGCCGGATTGGCGAATCCGCAGGTTCAACTCGGCGTCCTCGGCCGGGTGAACGGCCGGGTCGTAGCGCCCGACCTGATCGAACACCGACCGGCGGAACGTCCCCAAATAGACCGTTTCCGCGAACCCGCTCCGGTTTCCCAGATGAAAGGCGTTGTTGCCGACCCCGGCCGGGTGCGACATCGCACGCGCCACCGCTTTGCCGAATGCCGATGTGCCGACCGGCTGCATCACGCCGCCGACGTTGGCCGCTTCGGGCTTCGAGTCGAGCAGCGCGACGCACCGCTCGACGTAGTCTGGCGGGTAAACGCAGTGGGCATCGACCCGGACGATGATCTCGCCGACGGCCCGCTCGAGCGCGAGGTTCAGCCCGTGCGACTGCAACCGGGCCGGATTGTCGAGCACCAGAAACGCCCCGTGTCCGGCCGCGACCCGACGGACGATGTCGGCCGTCCCGTCCGTGCTCTGCCCATCAACGACGATGAATTGGCAGCGGGTGCGGGTGAACTCGGTCAGCAAGCTGGCTAAACACGCCTCGATCCCGGCCGCTTCGTTGCGGCACGGGAGGATGATGCTGACGGGGCGGGCAGGGGACATGCGGCTCTGCTCGGGGTGAAGGGCGGCGGGGGTCATCCCTCGACGGCGGTTGGTTTCGCGGCGGCCGCCGTCGGGGTGCTGCCAGGGCGACGCCACAGGTGCCGGGCCAGCGGTTTCAGCGAGAGCCAGTTCCGCCGCAGCTCCTCCGGGTCGCGCAACGACTGCCACGCCTTGTAGGCGACGTAGCCGGGGCGGAGGTAGAACTTTCGCCGGGCCAGATCGCAGAACGCCTCGATGTCGCGGTTGGACAGCTCGGGCCGGACGATGGTCGATTGGTGATTGCCTTCGTCGTCGTTCCAGTCGGAGAACGTCTCGCTGCGGAGCATCCCGGCTTGCTGGAAGTGCTCATAATCGGCCGTGCCGGGCGAGACCATGATTGGGAAGAACTGCGCCGTGTCGATGGGCAGGCTGAGGGCGAACCCGAGCGTCTGGTTCATGCTCTCCGGCGTCTCGTGCCGGTTGCCGAACATGAAGCAGCCGTGGACCATCACGCCAGACGTACGGGCGTCCTTGACGAACTGCTCGATGATGGTCAGCTTGGTCCCTTTCCGCATGTGGTTCAGCGTGACCTGATCGCCGGACTCGAACCCGACGCACATCATCCGGGCGCCGGCCCGCTTCATCCACGTCAGCGTCTCCAGATCGACGTCCGCCCGTGCGTTGCACGTCCACGGGATCTTGTTCAACCCTTCTTCGACCAACCGGCGACACAGCTCGCGGGTGCGCGGCTTGTCGGCCGTAAAGGTGTCGTCCTCGATCATGATCCCGCGAATCTCCGGCATCTGCTCGTGCAAGTGGCGGAACTCGCGAACGACATCCTCAATCGACCGGCGCCGGTAATCGTGGCCGTACATCACCTGCGGCAACTGGCAGAAGGTGCAGCGGTACGGACAGCCGCGCCCGGTGATGATCGTCACCATCGGGTGCTTGGTGTGGCTATAGTAGTAGGCCGGGATGTCGAGAAACTCTTTATAGAGCGCGCTGACGAGCGGCCAGCCGTCCAGATCGTGGAGCGGCGCCGGACGCGGGTTCTGCCGAACCGTGCCGTCGGCTCTCAGCGATGCGAGGCCGGGCGTGTCGGTCAGATCGACGCCGTCGGCGATCCGGGCGGCGAGTTCGGTGATGATCCCGTCGTACTCGCCGAGCAACACGCCGTCGAGTTGCAGATCGTGCTTCGCGGCGTAGGCGAACGTCGCATCGGCGGTGGCCGAGACGTGCGGCCCGACGAGGAAGACCCGGACGGACGGGTTGCGCCGCTTGATCCGGTCGGCCAGCCGCAGGTCGTTGTAAACGCTCGGCGTGGACGTGTCGAGGATCGCGATGTCGGCCCCGAACTTCTCGACCCGCTCGGCCGCCGCCTCGTGGCTCATCGGCGTCGCGCAGCCGTCGAACAGGTCGATGGTGTGGCCCCGGTGCCGAGAATAGGCCGCCGCGATGGCGAGCCAGTGTGGGTAATACAGCGTTCCGCCCTTCGAGACGGCCGCAGAACGGGATTCTCTGGAGAAGCGCGGCTTGAACGGCGGGTTGACGAAGGCAATACGCATGGAGGAGTCCAGAGGTCGGCGACGGGCGGGGAACGGTTCAAAATAAGCAGCGGAGCGGCCCGATTCCAATTTCCGCGCCGCTCGGCCGGGGAAAGTCGCCGCCGGGTGGACGCTCAGGCCTCAGAGCGCCGTACATTGTCAGTCCAAACCGTTTCCGTGCAAAGGGGTGATCCGTTATGGCAAATCGACTGATGCTGTTCCTCGGGCTGATGGCAGGGCTCATCTTGTCGGTTCAGCCAGCCGCCGCGCAGACCGATCCGGTCCGGCCGCTGATCGAGCGGGTCGATCAGGCCCGGCTCGAGGCGCATATCCGCGCCCTCACCGATGCGGGTGGTCACCCGTCGCGCATCGTTTACACACCGGGCAACGAAGCGGCGGTCGATTATCTGGAAGCGGCGTTCCGCGCCATTCCGGGGCTGACGAGCGTTCGGCGTGACACGTTCTACGTCACGACGCCAGGGGCGCTGTTCCCGACCCGACCGGTCGTCAACGTCATCGCCGAGCTGCGCGGTAGCCGCTACCCCGACTCGATCCTGGTCGTCGGCGGTCACATCGACAACTGCGCCGACCGCAACTCGGGCGGCAAGCCGACTTATGCGAACGTCTGGCAGACCGTGTCGTCGCCCGGCGCCGACGACGACGCGAGCGGACTGGCCGCGACGCTCGAACTGGCGCGGATTCTGGCCGATCCGACCGACGGCTACACGCCCGAGTACACGATTCGGTTCTGCGGGTTCAATGCCGAGGAGGTCCATCCGGCCTACCCCGGTTCGAGCGATTACCATCATTTCGGCTCATCGCACATCGCTTTTGCCGCGAAAGCTCGGGGCGACCGGATTCTCGGCGTCGTGCAGATGGACATGATCGGCTACAACAAGGCGTTTCAATACGTCTCGGTCATCTCGGACGGCGCGAGCGAGTGGTTAGGGCGCAACGTGCTGAAGATGGCGCAGCTCTACGACCTGCCGCTGATCACCAACCGCCCGCCGTATCCGCTGGCGTATTATTCCGATCACGAGGCGTTCTGGCGAGCGGGCTACCCGGCGATTTTGCTGATGGAGAACGCGCCGCCGTGGAACGACTCGCCCTTCTACACCGCATCGCCGATCTACCACACCTCCGGCGACTCGCTCGGAACAATCAACCTGCCGCTCGTCACAACCGTGACCCGCGCCGCGCTCGGCGTGCTCGGCAACCTCGCCCGGCAGGACGGACTCGGGCTCCGGCCATCGACCGATGTCACGCCGCCGACGATGCCGGTCGCAGCGGGCGTGCGTCGGGTGGACGACCGGCTCGTGTTCACCTGGAAACCGTCGCCCTCGCCGGACATTCGCGGTTACCGCGTGCTGACGAGCGCGACCGGCACCGGCTGGGTCACAGCCGCCGACGAGAAGCAACTGGGTCCGAAGACGACGTCGTTCGAGGCGACGCTGCCAGCCGACGGTCGGTTGTACTTCCGCGTCAGCGCCGTCGATTCGGTCGGCAACGTCAGCGACAGCCCGTCGGATGCCTACGGATCGAGCGGCGCGGCGACGACAAGGGTGCTGATCGTCGATGGGTTCGACCGGTACACGAACTCCGGTTCGTACACCCAGATCTCGCACGGCTTCGCCGCCGCCTATGGCGAGGCGCTGATGTCGCTCGGCCAGAGCTTCGACACGGCCACCGACGACGAGATCGGGCTACCCGGCGGACCCGACCTGAGCCGCTACCCGGTCGTGCTCTGGTTCTTAGGTGACGACAATCAGCCCGCCGATCTGTTCAACCCGGCCCAGCAGACGGCCGTCCGCGCCGCCCAGCAGGCCGGAACGCGGTTCATCGTCTCGGGCAGCGAACTGTTCTACGCGATGGGCCGCTCGTCGTCGGCCGCGACGGATCGCGCTTTCCTGAGCGACGTGTTCCACGCGACCTACGAGCGCGACGGGAGCCGGACGCAGACGAGCGTCAACGGTGTCGCCGGGACGCCGTTCGCCGCGATGCAGGGCGTCGCCATCGGTCAGGTCTATCCGGAGGATTACCCAGACAACCTGTTCGCCGGACCGGGGGCCGAGGGATTATTGAGCTACAACGACGGCCATCTCGCCGCCGTCGGCTACCACGCGACCGGAGCGGCGGGTGTCGTGACGTTTGGCTTCCCGCTCGAGACGGTCTCCGACCCGACCGTGCTGGCCGGGCTGCTCCGCCATGCGTTCGAGACGCTCGACATCACGACGGCGGTCGGGTCGGATGGCACCGCGACGGTTCCCGGTCGGCACCGACTGATCGGCAACGCGCCGAACCCGTTCAACCCGAGCACGACGATTCGCTACGAACTGGCGCCCGCCGGGGGACGGGTTGGGCTCGATATCTACGACCTGACCGGCGCCCTCGTCCGCCGTCTGACGGACGGCGAGCCGCAGTCCGGCGGCCTCCACCTCGCCATCTGGGACGGCCGCACCGCCGCCGGCGCCACCGCCGCCACCGGTTTGTATCTCGCTCGACTCACGGTTGACGGCCGCTTCGTCGAGGCGCGCCGGATGACGCTGGTCAAGTGAGCCGAGGGCGGCTCAGGTCGTCGGCTCGGGCGGCTCTACCTCGTGGGCCGGCTGGCTGGCGGCCTCGCGGGCGCTGTGGCTGGCCTCCATGAGGTCGCGTTCGATGTGCTTGAGCCGGGTGATGTCCTCGCCCTGCTGATGCCAGGCGGCTGTCTGATCGGCCGCCGCCGCCGCCCGACCCTGCGCTTTTTCCTGCTGGGAACCGGTCAGGCTGCGCGACTCCGTTTGCGCCGTGTCCTGCGCCGTCTGCGCTTGCCCTTCCTGTCGGCCGGCCTCGGCAAGGATGGTGTCCTTCAGCGCCTCGACTTTGGTCTCCAGGTGCCGCTCTCGCTGAATCCACGCCAGCTCCACCGCGCCCGGCTCGTGGTCCTCCAGCGCCGATTGGCCTTCTTGCCAGGCGGCGGCTTCCAATTCGAGATAATCGAACAAGCGGAGCATCCGGCTCAACTGGGCCGGCGTGATCGGCTCTCCCCGATGGGTCAACCGCAGGTGGTTGTCCTCCAGCGAGATCGTCTCCGGCGGCGGACCGGTGGTGTCGCGGGCTGGCGGCGCAGCGGCGGGGAAGTTGTCGAACAACAGGGCGCCCAGATGCACCTTGAGCACTCGCGCCAGCCGGGCCCAGACCTCAATTGTCGGCTGCCGCTCGCCGCGCTCGATCCGACCGATGTACGATTGGGTCAGGTGGGCCTTGTCCGCTAGTTCCTCTTGGCTCCAGCCGGCCTGATGGCGCAGCGCCTGGAGTCGAGCGTAGGGATGGTCCATGCGGTCCGCCTGGGGACAGCCTGCTGTGGTCGCCGGTCAGCGCCGAATGATGGGCTGCCGCAGCGGTTGCGCGGGGTGCGCTCGATCCTGCTCTGTCGGCATCGGGACGAGCCGACTGTCGCGCTCTGATTGCGACAGAAATCCTATGGTCAAGATACGCCTGTTTCCACCGGGTTGCCTCAGAGTCCTTTCGGTTGCCATCGGTGTGTATAGAAACGAGACCGCCCCGGTTACTCTGAGAGGACCGGGGCGATTCGCGTTTGGGAGGGAACAGCGGGCCGTCAGATTCAGCCGCGACCGCCGGGGCCACCGTGACGAAGGCTGTCGCCGGGCGCTCCGTGGCCGTGACCGCCGTGGCCGTGACCGCCGGAGCTACCGTGGTCGCGACCCGGACCCTGACCGAGGGCGCGGTGGAGTTGGTCGAAGATCGCCTGCTGCTCAGCGGTCAGCAGCGCCCGCAGATCGGCCCGCTCGGTCTCGAGCGCGGCCCGGACGGCGGCGTGGTGCGCTTCGATCACGGCAGCGCTCGGTCGAGTGCCGTCGGTTGGCAGCGTCGCGTGGCTGGCGAGGATCGGGCGACCGGCCGTGGCGCTGATCGTGCGGGCCGCGCTCTGCTGCTCGGCGGTGAGCGTCAGCGCCGTCGTCAGCTTCGCCACGCGGGCGTCGAGGACGATGGTCGGCACTTCGCCGCGAGCCAGTTCGGCTTTCGCTTCGGCGATGCGGGCCTGCTGGTCGGGCGTCAGCAGCGCGTATATCTCGGCCTCGACCGTCGCCCGGAGCGCGTCGTGCTGCGCTTTCGCTTCGGTAGCGGTCCCAGCCCGCAAGGCGTCGTGGATGGCGCGGTTCTCAGCGGCGTGGGCGGTGAAGACGGCGCGAATCTGCGTCCGCTGCTCCGCCGTCAGATCGGTCAGAAACGCGGTTCCGTCGAAGCCGCCGCGACCGAAGCCGAAGCCGTGGCGGTCGAAGCCGGGTCCGCCGCGACCGCAGTCGCCGACGCCGCCGGTGTACCAGCCGGTCGAGTCCTGCAAGGCGGAATAAAGCGTGGTCGTCTCGGCGGCGTTGAGCGAAGGGCTCAGGCTGCTCGAGGCCGGGTTGCTGCTGTCCGAACAACCCATCGCCAGCGGGGCCAACAGCCCCAACGTGCCGAGGGCGAAGCGGGCGACGAGACGGCGCGGGGCCGGGATACGGTTCATGCGGTACTCCTTGTGTGCTCGGCTGTGGCGGGACGGTGTCGTCGGGTGTCTGTCCTCTGCTCGACACTACCCGCCGCCCGAACCCTCCCCCCATCCCGCCTGCTGCCTTTTTCTGGTCGGTGCGGTTTCAGCCCTGACCTGCCGACGGGACCCTTACCGCCTATCAGTTGTGTTGAGGAATTGAGATCGGTCGAAGAGCGGAGGCAATGGCAGCAGGCGCTGGGCCAGATGGCGTAACAGGCGAAGCCCCCGAGTGAACCAGCTCAACC
>JBBSVG010000075.1:0-8364 GCA_038233775.1 Bacteroidota bacterium
CGGTTGCCACCATGAGTTCTGGCAACGGGAAATACATACTGTCAGGCCGCGGTTGTCCGGGGGGACGCTGTATCAGCCTGCCGACAGACAAGAGGAGAAGTGCCATGAAAACCCGTATCCCAACCCTCACCAAGAAAGACGTGTCCCGCAAGGTCGCCGAGCTGATGAACGAGCGGATCTACGTGGTCGAGGACTACGTAGATGCCGTCTTCGGTGCCATTCGCGAGCTGATGCTCTCGGCCGACCCCGAGGTCCGGCTCGAGGTGCGCGACTTCGGCGTGTTCGAGGTCAAGATCACCAAGCCGAAGCCGAAGGCCCGCAACCCGAAGACCGGCGAGACGGTCTACATCCCGCTCCGGCGCAAGACGCACTTCAAGCCGAGCAAGATGATGAAGGAAGTGCTGCAGGAGTCACTCGAAGGGCAGATCAAGGACGCTGCGTAACCTTCGGTGAGCGACGATAGATTCACCCGAACGGGTCGCACGGCGGCTCTCGATTACGGCCAACGCCGGGTCGGGGTTGCCGTCAGCGACCCGTTCGGCACATTTGCCCTGCCGGTCGGGACGTTCTCGCCGGCCGCCGTGCCCGACCAGCTGCGGGCGTTGATTCGGGATCGGAACGTAACCACGGTCGTCGTCGGGTTGCCGCTGCGGCTCTCCGGCGAGCGCGGCCCCGAGGTTCAAGCCGTCGCGGCGTGGACGGCGACGTTACAGAGCACCTTCCCCGAGTTGCGCTTCGTCGAGTGGGACGAGCGGTTCACCTCGGTGTTGGCCCAGCGGGCGATGATTGATGTCGGGATCAAAAAGAGTCAGCGGCGGGAGAAAGGCCGCGTCGATCAGCTCGCCGCCGTGATCTTGCTGCAATCCTACCTTGACGCCGGACACCGACCGACCGTCGCATAAGCGGTCCGGTTTGGCTGACCTACCCGGTCGGGGTTATCTTGGGGCAGCTTCGCCTGAATCCTTGCCCGCCGCTGTTGTCCCGCCTGCGCCATGCCCGAGTTCGTTCATCTGCACAATCACACCCAGTATTCGCTGCTCGACGGCGCCGCTCGGATCGACGCGCTGCTCGACCGCGCCCAAGCCGAGGGGATGAAGGCGTTCGCCATCACCGACCACGGGTCGATGTTCGGCGTGCCGGAGTTCTTCTATCAGGCGAAGAAGCGCGGGATCAAGCCGATCATCGGCTGCGAGTTCTACGTCACGCCGACCTCGTGCCACGAGAAGGACACGACCGAGCGGTTCCATATGGTTCTGCTGGCCCGAAACGCCGTCGGCTACCGAAACCTCGTCAAGCTGTCCAGCCTGTCGTACCTCGAAGGCTACTACTACAAGCCGCGCATCGACATCGAGCTGCTGCGCACGTACGCCAGCGGGATCACGGCCCTGTCGAGCTGTATGCAGGGACAAGTCCCGCAGCACCTGATCAAAGGGCGGTTCGACGAAGCGAAGAAGCTGGCGCTCGAGTTTTTCGAGATGTTCGAGGGCCATTTCTATCTGGAGATGCAGGACCACGGCATCCCGGAGGAGTGTGAGGTCTGCAAAGGCGTGATGGAGCTGAACAAGGCGACCGGGATTCCGCTCGTCTGCTCGAACGACATCCATTACGTCAACCACGGCGATCATCAAGCGCAGGATGTGCTGATCTGCCTGCAAACGGGCAAGGATTTCAACGACCCGAAGCGGTTCAAGATCCACACAGAGGAGATTTACTTCAAGACCGGCCAACAGATGGCCGACCTGTTCTCGATGGCGCCGGAAGCCATCGACAACACCGTCAAGATCGCCGAGGACATCGATTTCTCGCTGAAGTTCGGCTATATCCTGCTGCCGCACTTCGCCTTGCCGCCGGGCTTCGTCGATGCCGATGCGTATCTCGAACATCTGTCGTGGGAAGGGGCGAAGCGGCGCTATCCGGGCGGATTCACCGACGAGATTCGGGCCCGAATGCGGTTCGAGTTGGACATCATCAAGCAGATGGGCTATGCCGGGTACTTCCTGATCGTTCAGGATTTCACCACGGCAGCGCGTGATATGGGCGTCGCCGTCGGACCCGGACGCGGCTCGGCGGCGGGCTCTATCGTCGCCTACTCGACCGGGATCACCGACATCGATCCGCTGAAGTACCAATTGCTGTTCGAGCGCTTTTTGAACCCCGAGCGCGTGTCGATGCCGGATATCGACATGGACTTCGACGACCGGGGTCGGGCTAAAGTGATCGAGTACGTCGTCCAGAAGTACGGCCGCGAGTGCGTCTCGCAGATCATCACGTTCGGAACGATGGCGGCGCGCGGCGTGGTCAAGGACGTCGGCCGCGTGCTCGGCGTGCCGCTGAAGCAGACCGAGGAGATCGCCAAGCTGATCCCGGAAGGGCCGAAGTGGACCTTTGGTCGCGCGCTGAAGGAAGTGGACGAGCTGAAGCGGCTGGCCGAGGGCGACGACCCGACGATCCGCGAGTTGCTCCGCTTCTGCGCCACGCTCGAAGGCAGCCCGCGTCACACCGGCGTCCACGCCGCTGGTGTCATCATCGCCCCGAGCGACGTGACCAACTACGTCCCGCTCTACAAGACGAGCCGCGACGAGATCACGACCCAGTACGACAAGGACTGGGTCGAGAAGCTCGGTCTGCTGAAGATGGACTTCCTCGGGCTGAAGACGCTGACCATCGTCACCGACACGCTGCGGATGGTCGAGGAGAACACCGGCGTCCGGCTCGACACGGACACGCTCGCGCAGGAACCGGCCGACTGGAACGACCCATCCGACCCGGTCGTGAAGACGTTTCGGATGCTACAGCGCGGCGAGACGGTGGCCGTGTTCCAGTTCGAATCGCCGGGGATGCGCGAGTATCTGCGCAAGCTCAAGCCGACCTGCGTCGAGGACATGATCGCGATGAATGCGCTCTACCGACCGGGTCCGCTCGAGGGCGGGATGGTGGACATGTTCATCAACCGGAAGCACGGTCGCGAGAAGGTCGAGTACGCTCACCCGTGTCTGGAGCCGATCCTGTCGGAGACCTACGGCTGCATGGTCTATCAGGAGCAGATCATGCAGATCGCCCAGGTGATGGGCGGCTACACCCTCGGCGGCGCCGATCTCCTGCGCCGGGCGATGGGCAAGAAGCAGCAATCGGAGATGGACAAGCAGAAGGCGACATTCCTTGATGGCGCCGCCGCGCAGAAGATCCCGGCGAAAATCGCTGGCGAAACCTTCGATCTGATGGCCTACTTCGCGGGGTATGGATTCAACAAGAGCCATTCGGCGGCTTATGGCGTGCTGGCTTACCAGACGGCCTATTTGAAAGCGAACTTCCCGGCCGAGTACATGGCCGCCTCGCTGACCTCTGAAATGGGGACGACGACGCGGGTCTCGTTCTTCATCGAGGAATGCCGCCGGATGGGGATTGACGTGCTGCCGCCGTGCATCAACCGGAGCCGGACCGACTTCACCGTCCACGACGGCGCGATCCGCTTCGGGCTGGGCGCCGTTAAGGGCGTCGGGTTGGGCGCCATCGAAGGGATCTTGAAGACCCGCGCCGACAGCGGGTCGTTTCGGACGCTGTTCGATTTCTGCGGTCGGGTCGATTCGCGCTCGGTCAACAAGAAATGTCTGGAGAGTCTGGTCCAGTCGGGCGCGATGGATCAGCTTGACGGCCACCGGGCGCAGTTGGCCGAGGCCATCGACCGGGCCGTGTCGCACGCGCAGGCCAAGCAGTCGGCCGAGGCGCGGGGGCAGTCGAGCTTGTTCGACATGGGCGGACCCGACGACGCATCGGGTGCGGAAGCGTTGAGCGAGCCGCCGTTGCCGGTCGTCACGCCGTGGACTCAGGGGCAGAAGCTGGCCTTCGAGAAGCAACTGATCGGCTTCTACGTTTCGGGCCACCCGTTGGGCAAGCACGAAGACGACACGCCGTACGCCAACGTCCGCTTCGGCGACGTCGGCCGGTTCACCCCGGAAACGCTGCCGCAACCGGTGCGCGTCTGCGGGATCATCACGTCGATGCAGAAGAAGATCGACAAGCGCGGCAACACGATGGCCGTCGTCACGCTCGAAGACCTGAGCGGCAAGGGCGAGTGCTTGTTCTTCTCCGACGCCTACGAGAAGGGCGCCGTCCATCTGGTGCCCGAGACGGCCGTGATGATCTTCGGCAAGGGCGAGTTGCAGGGCGACGGACTGAAGGTGCTCGCTCGCGAGGTCATGCCCATCGGCAAGGTCCGGTATCAGTACGCCAAGTCGTTGCAGGTCGCCCTGCGGACCGAGGCGATGACGGCCGACTCGGTTCGTTCGATGCGCGAACTGCTCGAGGCCAACCGGGGGCGGTTGCCGATCCAGCTCGACGTGATCGCCCACGACGAGACGGCCGTCCCGATGCGGGTTCGCACCTACCCGGTCGATCCGACGCCGGAAGTGCTCGGTCGGCTGCGCGATCTGGTCGGCGCTTCCGGGGTGAAAGTGCTCTACGAATAGACCAGAGTGCAGCCGGTGAACGCTTGCCGCCTGCACGTTTGTTTAATCCCCATGCTCAACCTTTGTCTGTTTCGCCATGAATAACGGGATCGCCGCCCACCGGATGGTCATCATCGGCTCCGGCCCTGCGGGTCTGACGGCGGCGATCTATGCTGCACGTGCCAACCTGACGCCGCTGTTGATCGAGGGGATGCAGCCCGGCGGCCAGCTCACGATCACAACCGAGGTGGACAATTTCCCCGGTTTCCGCGACGGGATCATGGGACCGGAGTTGATGGATGCGATGCGCGGTCAGGCCGAGCGGTTCGGCACCGGATTTCGCTTCGGCCACGTCGATTCGGTCGATCTGAGCCGTCGCCCGTTTCGGTTGATGATGGAGGGCGAAGCGGTCGCCGCCGAGACGCTTGTCATCGCCACCGGGGCGACGGCGAAGCTGCTCGACATAGAGAGCGAGCGGCGGCTGATGGGCCACGGCGTCTCCGCCTGCGCTACTTGCGACGGGTTTTTCTTCCGCAATCAGCACGTCGTCGTCATCGGTGGCGGCGACACGGCGATGGAGGAAGCGACGTTTCTGACCAAGTTCGCCTCGCAGGTGACGGTCATTCACCGGCGCGACACGTTGCGAGCTTCTAAGATTATGCAGGAAAAGGCTTTCCGAAATCCGAAAATCTCGTTTATCTTCAACCAAGTGATCGAGGAAGTCCTCGGCGAGCGCGAAGTGACCGCCGTGCGGCTGCGCGACACGACCACCGGCGCCGAGCGAACCTTCGACTGCGACGGCGTATTTGTCGCCATCGGGCACGCTCCGAACACCGGTTTGTTTAGGGATCAGTTGGCGCTGACCCCGGCCGGCTACATCGAAACGGTGCCTGGAACGACCCGAACCAGCGTGCCCGGCGTGTTTGCCGCCGGAGATGTGCAGGACCCGGTCTATCGACAGGCGGTGACCGCCGCCGGTTCGGGCTGCATGGCGGCCATCGACGCCGAGCGATTCCTCGAAGCCAACGACGAGTTGCCCGAGGATGCCGAGATGCCGATCTACCCGGCAGCCATCTCGCCCGATACCGTTGAAACGGAATCCACCCGCCCGGTTGTTGGGCAGTGACCTCAGCCGGTTTCTGTTAAGTCTGTCGAAGCCGTCCGCCGAACCCTCGCACCGCTGTCGCGTTTGACCATCTCACGAGAGGAACTTCCATGCCTTCTGCCACCCGCCATGAGTTACCCGCGCCCGGCCGGTATCCGGGGCTTCGGCGATGGGTCGAGCGGTTGACCTTGCGGCCCGCGCTGCTGGTGTTGACGCCGGTTTGCCTGTTGGCGGTGGGTCTTGCCGAGGCGCACGCCCAGAGCACGATCAACCAGGTCGGCTTGACCAGCCGCGACTACGAACAGGCCAAGATTGTCCGTGACCAGCAACTCTCCGATCTGGGTCAGGCGCTGACGATTGGGCAGAAGCGCTCGGCTACGGCTTCTGTGGCTCCGGCGCCGGTGGATGTGGCCGATGCCTCGGTTATCGGGTCGCTGGGGACGAACGGGGGAGACGCCGCCCGGTCAGGCGAGTACATCACCTACTTCAACAACCTTCGCCAGCTCTCCGCCCAACGGACGGCCCGGTTGAACAACGGGTCGGCAGAAGAGCGACAGCAACTGTTTCAGCGGGAGCTGGGAATCGCGCTCGACCGCTACAAAACCGGCGAATACGCCCTCGCTTCGCGGGAACTGGCCGAGATCATTCGGGCCTACGCGCCCTATGTGCGCACCCTCGACGACGTGCTCTACTACGAAGGCGAGGCATGGTTCGCCCAGCGCGCCTATGGCCGCGCCTCGGAAGCGTTCGAACAACTCATCCAAGCCTACGGGCAGACCGGTTCGCCCTACGTCAGCGGTGCCGTCTATCGGCAGTTGTTCATGGATTATGTGTTGAGCCAGCCGCAGGCCGTCTTGGACAAGTGGACGCGCTATCAGCCGCTGATCCGGCTTGACAACGAGTACGCCGACCGGGCCCAGTTCCTCGTCGGCACCGTTTACCACAGTCAGGGCAAGTTCGACGAGGCGTTGCGCCTGTTCCGGGCGCTGCCCCAGTCGTTCGATCAGAATCGGCTCGTGCAGTACGCCATCGGCGCATCGCTGGCCGCGCAGAACGATTACGATGGGGCGATCAACGCCTACAACGAGGCCCAGAAGGGCGTCGTGTGGCCCAATGACCCGGCCATCGACAGCTACCTGAAGAACAGCGCGCGGACCCAGTTGGGCTATCTCTACGCGACCAAAGGCGACCAGCGGCAGGCCGAGAAGTACTTCGACCGGGTCTCGAAAGGGCACACCGAGTATGAGGACACGCGTCTGGCGAAGGCGTGGATGGCCTACGACCGGAACGATTACCGTGAGTCGATCAGGCGGATCGAGAAATACCTCGCTCGCTACCCCAACACGCGCCATCTCTATGAGGCTGTGTTCCTCAGCGGCTATATCAAGCAGAAGACGAACCCGTCCAATCCTGAGGAGGCGTTGCAGGATTACTACTTCGTCTTCAACGGAATGGCGGCCAACCGCTACCTCAACACGCTCGTCGCGAACAAGACGCTCATCCGTCGGCAGCAGAACATGATCGATGAGACGCTCATCGCCAACCAGACTCTCTCGACGGGGCAATTGCAAGCGCTCGAGTCGTTGCAGTCGGCGCTTCGGGCCGTAACGAGTCGGTTTGCCATCACCCAGCAGACCCTGCGCAACGGTGCGCTCGTCGACGCCCAGCAGACGGCGGCGCTGCGGGCCGATTCGGCTCAGGTCTCGCAATTGAGCCAGACGCTGGCCTCACAGGGGTTGAGCGCCGTGGCTGCCGGTGCCGATACGGTTCGTCAGGCCATCGGACGGATCTTGGCTTCGAACCAGATCCCTGCGTTCCCCGCCGATCAGGAGTTGGCGAACACGGTCAGTCAGGACCGGATGGTCGGGGTGGCTCGGGGCAACGAGCTGGAGGCGGTGATTCGGCTCTATGAGCGGAGCGCCGCCAACGAGATTGCCCAGGTTGACGCGCAGGTCGCCCAACTCCGGGCGCTGGAAGGGCAGACGTCGACCGCTTCGCAGCAAGCCGCTGCCGGGTATGCCATCGAGAACGCGCAACTGCTGCGGCAGAAGCTGACCCGCTTCCGGGTGCTGCTGAACGAGCGCAAGTTCTACGCGCCGCCGGAGAATGTGGACCGTTGGGGCGATCTCAGCGGCTACGGTCTGAGCAGTCTGCTCTATGAGGAGATCGGCAAGAGCCGCGACTTCACCAACCGCGTCAGCCTCGGCATCAGCCGGATCGACGAAGCGCTGCGGGCAAAGGAGAGCCAGCTCGAGGAGTATCTCCACCGCAAGGAAGTAACCGACAGCGAGTTGGCCGAGGATGCTCGGATCGATAGCCTGCAGCAGGCGTTCCGAGTTCGTTACGTCAGCTATGCCAGTGCGTTCTTCTCCGAGCCCGATCTGCCGGATTCGAGCATGACCGATTCGACCGGTAGGGCAACGCCAGCTTCCAGTCGCTCCGGGACGACCAATCCGTCTCCCCGACCGAACGGACAGCGGCCGCCGAACATGCCCGCCAGCACGCCGACTCCGGCGGCTACGGACACGACCCGGCGTGGACAGTAGAATGAACGATACTTCTCGAACGACACACGGGCCCCACGCAGCACGGGGGATTGACATGGGAGAACGGTTTATGCGGTTGGTTCGCTTCGTCCTGACAGGTGCTGAGACGGGGCTGACGCGGGGCCTCTCGACCATCGGCCGAGAGTCTGCTTCGGACCCTCATGCCCGACGTGCCGCTCGGTGGGCCGCTCTCGCGCTCTCACTCTCGCTCGTATCGGTTGCCTCTGCTCAACAGCCGACGCCCGCTTCGTCCCCTGCGCCGATGACG
>JBBSVG010000076.1:0-8349 GCA_038233775.1 Bacteroidota bacterium
CCCCAGATGGAGGTTTTGCTATGACCGATTACAACCCCTACCAGACGCCCGACAGCTCCCTCGGCTCCGGTTACGCCGCTCCGGCGATTGCGCTGGCTGGTCGCGGCCAACGGCTGCTCGCGGTGCTGATCAACGGCTTGCTCGCCAGTGTGGTCGGCTCCCCGTTCTACTACGCGATGTTCAGCGGGATGAACTTGTCTGAACTGGGCACCAACCCGAACGCGGTTTGGGCGATGTACGGTCGCGGCTTCTCGTCCGGGCTTGGGCTGCTTGGTTTGGCGCTGGTGCTGGCGTTTCTGGCGTATCAGGGGTATATCTACGCCAACACCGGCCAAACGCTGGGCAAGAAGTGGATGGGCGTGCGGGTCGTCCGCTCGAACGGCAGCAAGGTCGATGGCGCTCGGCTGATCGGGCTGCGCGAGATCGTGCCGGTGCTGATCGCATTCATCCCGTGCCTCGGGTCGATCTTCTCGCTTGTCGATCCGCTCTGCATCTTCCGCTCGACCCAGCAGACGCTGCACGACCAGATGGCCGACACCATCGTCGTCCAAGCGTGAGCCGCTGACTGCCACCCGAGGCTGCCGTGACTGAGTTCAACCCGTATGAAGCGCCCGCCGCCCGGATCGAGCCGGAGGTGTTCGGCTCGGGACCGTATCCGGCCGGTCGGGCGCAGCGGTTGCTGGCGGTGATCTTCGACACGATGCTGAATCTGGCCGCCGCCTCGCCGATCTGGCTGCCGAGAGGATGGCATACCACCGGAACGCTGACCAATCCGCTGGCGCTGGTCAAGCTGTTCTCCGAAACCGGGTTTTCCGAAACCGACGGAATCGGGATCGGGCTGTTGCTCGGGTTGTGGGGCTATCAGGGCTATCGCTACGCCAACACCGGCCAAACGCTGGGCAAGAAATGGGTCGGCATTCGGGTCGTTCGCCCCGATGGCCGCAAGGTCGGTCCGCTGCGATTGCTCGGGTTGCGCGAAGGCTTCGCGTGTTTCCTGCGGATCATTCCGGTCGTCGGGTCGCTGCTCTACACGATGGATGCGCTCTCCATCTTCCGGTCGAACCGGCGGACGATTCACGACGAGATCGCCGACACCATCGTCATCCAATCGTGACCCGATGACGGCGCCCGAGTTTGATCCGTACGCCGCCCCGGTCGCCCCAATCGAGGCGCCCATCGTCGGACCGGTGCTGGCCGGGCGGTGGCGACGGATAGCGGCGGTCGGGTTGGATCTGCTGTCGGTCGGACTGATCGCCGCCGTGGCGTCGGTCGGCGAGGTGCTCGACTTCGGCGTGAACTGGGGTCTGGTGTTCGGCTTCCTCGCCTCGGTCTATGGGCTGATCTTGCTCGCCTACGACTTCGGGCAGTTGAGCCTGAGCGGCCAAACGCTGGGCAAGAAACGGATGGGCGTGCGGATCGTGCGGACCGACGGCACGCCGGTCGCGCTCGGCCGACTGATCGGGCTGCGGCTCATCATCCCGCTGACGCTCGTCCTCGTCATCACCGAAGCCATCGCGCTCGGCACGGCCGATGATGTCAGCCTCGGCACGGGGACGGGCTGGGGCATCGCGGCGATTCCGGTCGTCCTCGGCTATCTGCTGTTCTGGCGCGGGTCGCAGAAGCAAGCGCCGCACGATCTCATCGCCGATACAATCGTCATCCTCGCCGATTCCACCACGCCTTGATGATCGACACGATTCGCCCAGTCGAGACGCCGGAAGGGGTGGAACTCGGCCTCGTCGTGGCTGGGTTGCCGGTGCGGCTGCTGGCGTTCTTGCTCGATCTCGCCATCCGCATCGCGCTCATCAGCGCCGTCGGCGGCGTGCTCGGGGCGCTCGGCGGGTTCGGCGCCGGCATCATGTCGGTGTTCATTTTTGCGCTCGAATGGTTCTACCCGATCCTGTTCGAGGTCCACTGGGCCGGCCAAACGCCGGGCAAGCGGGCGCTCGGGCTGCGGGTGCTGCACGACGATGGGACGCCGGTCGGCTGGTCGGCCTCGTTTGTCCGAAACACGCTCCGTTCGGCCGATTTCCTGCCGCTCGCCTACGGCTTCGGGCTGGTTTCGATGCTGGCGAACCGCGATTTCAAGCGGTTGGGCGATCTGGCCGCCGGGACGCTGGTCGTCTATGGCGATGAAACCGTCGCCGCGCCGACCGCACTCGCGTCGCCGACCGACCCGGATGGCGCGTTGCCGTTCGTCGCGACCCGACCGCTCAGAACCGACGAGCAACGGGCCATCGTCGCCTTCGCGGAACGGTCGCCGGGCTTCTCGCCCGAACGTCGAATCGAGCTGGCGAATCTGGTCGAACCGCTGACCGACCGGACCGGACCCGACGCCGTCGCCCGGCTGGTCGGGATCGCCCATCACTTGCTCGGCCACCGCTCGCGACCATGAACCAGCAAACCTTTGAGTCGCGTTACGGCGACGTCTGGCGGGCGCTGGCCGGTTGGCTCGACCGCGCGGCGCCCGTTCCGGTGCCGCAACAGGGCGCCGCCCCGCCGCCGCCCCGTCCGCCGGTCGTCCCGACGGCCGAGATTCCGCACCTGTACCGTCAGGTCTGTCAGCATTTGGCGCTGTCTCGGGCGCGCGGCTACACGCCGGGGCTGGTCGAGCAACTCAACCGGCTGGCGCTCTTGGGCCATCAACAGCTCTACGGCGCCTCGGTCGAGGGCCGCCGGTCGGACGGCGGCTTGGGCGTGATCCGCTTCGTGACCGTCGATCTGCCGCGACTGCTGCGCGTTGAAAGTCGAGTCGTCGGGCTTGCGATGCTGCTGTTCTGGGGCGCGGTCGTCGCCGCTGGAATCGGCGTTTGGCTGGCGCCCGAGCTGATCTACACGCTGTTCGATCCGTCCGACGTGCGCAACTTCGAGCAGATGTACCGGCCCGGATTGGAGGCGCTCGGTCGCCGCGAAGCCGACACCGATGTCGCGATGTTTGGCTACTACATCCGCAACAACATCGGCATCGCGCTGCAATGCTTCGCGTGGGGATTGGTCGGCGGCGTCGGCGCGGTCGTGCCGCTGCTCTACAACGGGGCGATTCTCGGCGCGCTCGGAGCGCATCTGACCCGAGTCGGCAGCGGCCCGACGTTCTTCTCGTTCGTCATCGGCCACGGTTCGTTCGAGCTGACGGCCATCGTGCTGGCGGGCGCGGCCGGGATGAAACTCGGTTGGGCGGTGCTCGCGCCGGGCCGACACACGCGGGCTGAAGCGCTGCGGCTGGCGGCGATGAAGGCGGTCAAGATCGTCTATGGCGCCGTCGGGATGCTGGTGCTGGCGGCGTTCGTCGAGGCGTTCTGGTCGCCGCGCACATCGGTGCCGATCCCGGTCAAGTTCACCGTCGGCGCCGGACTTTGGGCGCTGGTGATCGGTTACTGGCTGCTCGCCGGTCGCCGCCGCCGCGCCGCCGCGAGTGGGAGCCGCTGACCGGATGGAGATCGATCAGCTTGCCGTTGTGGTCCGGCCCCGGCGACCGTGGGAAGCGGTCGATCTCGGCTTCTCGCTCGTCCAAGCCAACGTCCGGCCGCTGCTGCGGTCGTGGTTGGTCGTGTTCGTCCCGGTCGTGGCCGCGTTGGTCGGCTGGATGCCCGACCCGACGTGGGCCGTCTGGCTCGCGCTCTGGTGGCTGAAACCGCTGTTCGACATCGCCGCGCTGCACGTCCTCAGCCGCCGCGTGTTCAGCCAACCGACCCCGGCCGGGTCGGGCCTCGGCGCGCTTCGTCGCCACATCGGCTTGCTGATCGCGTCGCTGACCTACCAGCGGTTCAGCCCGTCGCGCTCGTTTCACCTGCCCATCGCCCTGCTCGAGGGCGCCATCGGCGCCAACTACCGCGCCCGAGTCCGCGTGCTCGATACGCGCACCGTCGGCACGGCGACGCTGTTGACCGGGCTCTGTTTCCTGCTCGAAGCGGCGGCGCTGCTCGGGCTGTTCGGGCTGGTCTATCTGCTCACGCCCGAGTCGCTCCACCCCGAGTTCTGGCGACCGCTCGGCTCGGTTGTGCCGTCGCTGGGCAACCGGGTCGGGCTGATGCTCTACGCGGCGGCGCTGTCGCTGGTCGAGCCGTATTACGTCGCCGCCGGATTCGCGCTGTATCTGAACCGGCGAACGATGCTCGAAGGCTGGGATCTGGCGCTCGCGCTGCGGAGGCTGGGCGACCGCCTCCGCCTCGCCGCCGTGCCGATGCTGGTCGCGCTGCTCGTCGCTGGCGCTGCCATCGCCCGAGCCGACACGACGACGGTCGTTCGGGCCGACTCGTCGCGGCAACTTCTGACCGGCTCGCGCCGCTTCATCCAAGCGCACCGGGCCGTCGATTCGACGCTGGCCGACTCGAGTTTCGGCTTCATCCGCAAGGAAGAAATCTGGAGTTGGATCAGCCAGCCGGATTCGTCGAAACCCGACACGACGGTGCGCCAGCCGTCCGCTTTGCCGAAAATGCTGTCGATGTTTTTCCGGCTGCTGGCGTGGCTGATCGTCGCCGGGATCATCGGTGCGCTCGTTTGGTGGATCGTCCGCAACCGCGAGACGCTGTTGGCGTGGCTTGGGCTGGCGACGCCGGAGCCGGAGACGGTGCGGCCGACGCACGTCGCCGGGTTCGATATTCGGCCCGAATCGCTGCCGACCGACGTGCCCGACGCGGCGCGGGCACTGTGGGCGGCGGGCGATCCGGTCGCCGCGCTGAGTCTGCTCTATCGCGGCGCGCTCTCGGCGCTGGTCAACCGGCGCGGGCTGCGCGTCCCGTCGAGCGCGACCGAGGGCGATTGTCTGCGGTTGGTCCGCGCCCGTGAATCGGCCGCGCTGGCCGACGGGTTTGGTTGCTTGACCAGTGCGTGGCAGTCGGCCGCCTACGCCCGACGATTGGCCGACGAACCGGCGTTCGCCGCGCTCTGCGACGAGTGGCCGCGACTGTTCGCCGCACGGGCGCCGGTCGAGGTGCAGCCATGAAACGCCCCTCGCAGCCGACCGTCGTGATCGGGATCGTCGTCGCCGCGCTGGCGCTGGCGAGCTGGGGCGGGTGGGCGTGGTGGCATCGGCATTTCGAGAAAGTGACGGTGGAGCGCAACGCCCCGCCGTCGGCCGAGGTGCTCGATGACGACCTGCTCGCCGCCGCGCGGACGCTTCGGGCGATGGGCACGACCGTGCGCTCGTTCCGCTCGGTCGCCGCGCTCGATTCGCTGCCGCCGGTCACGGCCACGCTGATCTTGCCCGAAACGCACTATCCGATCTCTGCTCGGGAAGTCGGATCGCTGCTCGGCTGGGTCCGCGCCGGCGGGCATCTGGTCGTCGCGATCAACTCGAGCGAATCGGACCCGATGCAGGACTCGCTCGGCCTGTCACTTGGCAACAGCGACGACGACGTTGATTCGACCGCCGATGTGCCCGATGAAACCGTGATCGATACGGCCGAAACGAGCGTCGAGCCAGACCTCGAACCGTTTGAATTTCCAGACAGTTGGGGCAAACCGCCCGCTGCCGCCGATTCCGCAGCCGCCGACACGGCCGCCATCGTCATCGACACGGCTGCGATTCGGGCGAAAGTGGACGAGTTGTTCAGCGGATCGGAGCGAAAACAGAAGCTGCGGCTGTCGCTTGGTCATCTGCCCGCGCTGCCCGATTCGCTCTGGATCGGATTCGGCTCGCTCTATTGGCTGAGGCAAACGGACAGCCTTGCGCGACCGGTCGAGTGGCGCTTTCCCGGCGGCTACGGTCCGCATCTGGCCCGGCTGAAGCTCGGTCGCGGTCGCGTAACGGTGCTGTCGGATGCGTATTGGATGCAGAACGACGCGTTGGGCGACAACGACCACGCGCCGCTGCTCTGGGCGCTGACCCACGAGCCGGGCCACGAGCGCGGGCCGGTCTGGTTCGTTCGGGACACCGAAGCGCCATCCGTTTCGGGTTGGCTGGCGCGATTTGCGTGGCCGCTGCTCGTCAGTATGCTCGCGCTGATCGCCGCTTGGTGGGCGCGTTCGGCGCGGCGCTTCGGTCCGCTCCATCCGGCGCCCGACCGCGTGCGCCGTCGGTTGATCGAGCATCTGGAGGCCAGCGGACAGTTTCTTTGGTCGCACCGCCAATCGGCTGCGCTGCTCGGCGCCGTGCGAAACGCCACGCTTCGTCGGCTCGACCGGCGGCAGCCCGGCTGGAGCCGACTGGCGCCCGACGATCTCTCGCTCCGACTCGGCCGCCAGATCGGCTTGCCGCCGCCGGCCGTCCGCGCTGCGTTGTTCAGTCCGGCCGACAAGCTGACCGGTGACGATTTCACCCGACACGTTCGCATCCTCGAAACCATCCGCCGAACGCTGTGATCTCCCTTGTTTCGTCGTGTCCGTCCCGTATTTCTCCGTTCGTGGTGAGCCTGTCGAACCCACAACGGAGCCACTGCGCGTTGCCCTTTCATCTGATCGAGTTGACATGAGCGAGCTTTTCGCCGCACCCGCGATGACCGTGCAGGACGCCGTCGATCTCGCCGGCCGAATGCGAACCGAGATCGGCCGCGCCGTCATCGGGCAGGACGAGGTCGTTCGGGAAACGCTCGTCGCGCTGCTGGCCGCCGGTCACGTGCTGATTGAAGGCGTGCCCGGTTTGGGCAAGACGTTGCTCGTGCGGGCGCTGGCCCGAACGTTCGGCGGCCGGTTCGCCCGCATCCAATTCACGCCCGACCTGATGCCGTCGGACGTGACCGGCCACGCGATGTACGACCCGAAAAAGCTCGAGTTCCTCATCCGTCGCGGCCCGGTTTTCACCCATTTGCTGCTCGCCGACGAGATCAACCGCGCCCCGGCCAAGACTCAAGCGGCGCTGCTCGAGGTCATGCAGGAGCGGCAGGTGACGATTGAGGGCGAGCCGATGCTGCTCGACCGCCCGTTCATGACGCTGGCGACGCAGAACCCGGTCGAGCAGGAAGGCACCTACCCGCTGCCCGAGGCGCAACTCGACCGGTTCCTGCTGAAGATCAAGATCGATTACCCGAGCGAGATCGAGGAGCAATCGCTGGTCGAACAGCTCACCGGCGGACGGGTCGGCGACACGCTCGACGTCTCGGCGGTGTCCGAGATCGTCTCGCCCGAGTTGATCGTCCAGATGCAGACCGTCGCCGCCGAGCTGCACGTCGAGCGGCGGGTGACGGATTACGCCGTTGCGATTGTCCGGGCGACGCGCTCGTGGCCGGGCGTGGGTCTTGGCGCCGGACCGCGTGGCTCGCTGGCGCTCGTCCGGGCGGCTCGCGCAAGCGCGCTGCTCTCGGGCCGCGACCACGTCCTGCCCGACGATGTCAAGGCCATCGCCCCGGCCGCGCTGCGCCACCGGATCGGGCTTGCCCCCGAGGCGCAGATCGAAGGCCTCTCCGCCGACGACGTGCTCGCCGCCCTGCTCGCCCAGATCGACGCGCCGCGAGCCTAACGCGGTGTCGCAAGGAGCAATGCCCATTTTGTCATCCTGTCGGCGAAGCCGCCGAAGGTCGCGAAGTGAAGGATCTCATGCAGAAGCCCGCATAACGTTCCGTAACCTCGGCGTGAGACCCTTCGCTCTGCTCAGGGTGACAGAAAAGGGGAGGTCAGAATCTTGGCCGCGCTTAACGTTGTGCATCTGAGGCTTATCTCCGTTCGTGGTGAGCCTGTCGAATCCATGAACGGGGCCACCGCAGCCGTCTTTCGATAAGTGTAGGGTGATTGCGCTGTTTGACCATGATGCAAAACCGCTGAATCTCATGGCCCCGAGTCGGTGGATGGTCCGCGCCCTCGCGCTCTGGGCGGCGCTTGGTCTGATCGTGTCGATCTGGCCCGCGCTGCGGCTCGGCTGGATCGTCGTCGGCGTCGGGTTGCTCGGCTGGCTCGGGCTCGACGTGCTGCTGGTTCGGCGGCTGCCGGTGCCGACGGTCGAGCGGCGGGTCGCGGCGGCGCTGGCACTCGGCGTCGAGAGCGAGGTTCATCTGCGACTGCGCGGCACCGGCACCCGACCGGTTCGGGCCGAGCTGTTCGACGATCACCCCGACGGGGTTGAGGTCACCGGGTTGCCGCAGCCGGTCGTCATCCCAGTCGAGGGCGAATGGGTCGAACTCAAGTACACCCTGCGCCCGCTTCGTCGCGGCGCGCTCCGGTTCGGCGCAACGGAACTCCAACTCCGCTCGCCGCTCGGCGGCTGGACCCGGCGGCTGGTCGTTGGCGAGGCGACGGCCGTGCGGGTTTATCCGAACTTCGCCGCCGTCGCCCGGTACGCGCTGTTAGCGGTGGCGAACCGGACCGATCAGATGGGCATCCGGCGACAGCAGCGCCGGGGCGAAGGGCTCGAATTCCACCAGTTGCGCGAGTACCGGGTCGGTGACGCACTGCGGCAGATCGACGGTCCGGCGACGGCGC
>JBBSVG010000077.1:0-8324 GCA_038233775.1 Bacteroidota bacterium
AGGCGATGCAGTTCATCCAGCACTACAAGCGCAAGCGGATTGAGACGGTCAACAGCTTGATCGAGCGACTCTTGCCCCGTCACATTCATGCGACCACGGCCCGAGGCTTCGAGTTGAAGGTGTTTCTCTTCGTGCTCGCCGCCAGCTTCAACTATGCGCTCCGGTAGGTGGCAACTTGGGTTTCAACTATGCGCTCCGGTAGGTGGCAACTTGGGTTAAACATAGAACAGGACGACGAACAGCAGCACCGTGTTCAGCACGATGACGACGGTGTCCTGCAAGCCGTAGCGGCGAAAAAACAGCGAGTGTTCGTACCAAACAACGACGAGTTGGGCGAAGCAGAGCGCGAACGCGGGCAGTCCCCGGACGATATCGAGCAGATCGGCGAACGTGTGCGGCACCTCGAGCGCGACGACGAGCAGCGTCACGGCGAAGGCAAACACCGCGTCGGAGAACCCTTCCAGGCGAGTGATCTCGCCGCCGCGCCAGCGAAAGTCGGTCGCCGAATTGGTCTCACGAGACAGCAACGGCTGACGGATCATCGGCTTGGTTCCGGGGGCAGAACGGGTCGTAACGACCGGCACAACAGGGGATGGGCAGAAGATAACACGTCGGACCGGTTTCGCCACTTGGCCCCGGCTCCGCGATCCGGCGGCCAGCGCTTCCGAAAGCGATCCAGCCGCGTTCGTCCCGACGATGAGCGACGATGCCGGCAACCGGCACCTGTTCGGCGACCTCTGCCTCAACGCCTGAACGCCGCGACCGGCGACGGGTGTTCGGCTGACGATCCTATCAGGAGTTTCGTCATGCCCGATCCCGCCAGCTCGCTGCCGGCCGATTATTTCGACGACATCTACCGGGCCGAGCGCGACCCGTGGCGGTTCGAGACGAGTCCGTACGAAGCCGCAAAATACGCCGCGACGCTGACGGCGCTGCCCCGCGAGCGCTACCGCTCGGCGTTCGAGATCGGCTGCTCTATCGGCGTGCTGACGGCCCGGCTGGCCGAGCGGTGCGACCGGCTGCTGTCGGTCGATCTATCAGAACTCGCGCTGGACGAGGCGCGACGGCGGACGGCGATGCAGCCGCAGGTCGAGCTGCGACAGATGGCGGTTCCGACCGGCTATCCCGACGAGCGGTTCGACCTAACGCTGCTTTCGGAGGTCGGCTATTACTGGTCGACCGCCGACCTGCGCCTCGCTGGTGAACGCATCATCGAGCACTTGGAGTCGGGCGGACACCTGTTGCTCGTCCATTGGACCGAGCCGGTGCCGGATTACCCGCACACCGGTGACGAGGTCCACGAGCATTTTTTGACCGCATATCCCGACCAACTGCGCCATCTCGATGGTCGCCGCGAGCCGCAGTATCGGCTCGATCTCTGGGAACGCCGCTGACGGTCAAGCGGCCCGTTCGACGAGCCGCGACGCGGTCGGCGTGAGTTGTCTCAGCGACGCGAGTCGCAAGCGCAACTCGGCCAGCGCGTGATCGATCTCGACGGTCGGCAGGTCGAGCCCCGCGCCCGGTTCGAGCCGCTCCCATAGTGCGCCGAACGGTTCGTCGGCTTCGAGATCGAACCGCAGCGCACTCGCTTCGACAGCCAGCTCGGCGGCCAGCCGGTCGAGCGCGGCGGCCGACGGCAAGCGGCCCGATCTCGCTTCGAGCCACGCCAAGCGAACCGCGCGACGCAATCGCCACCGGTGCTCCAGCGAGCGGACGGCCTCGACCCGAAGCGGCGCCGCCTCACGACCCATCGCGGCCCAAGAGCGCAACTGCTGCGACAGCCCGACCGGCACGCGGCCGGTGATCCGGTCGCTCGTCACGACCCGAACGAGCGGCGAGTGGCGCAGCCGAGCGTCGTGCCGGAGCAAGGCGCGGACGAAGGCCACATCTTCCAGTTCGCGCACCGGCGGCAGCCCGCCGACCCGAGCGTAGCCGTCGGCCCGAACGGCGAGGCTGGCGCCGAAATGCTGATGATGACGCGGCCACGGATCGGCCGGGTTGGGATCGAGCCGCGATTCGAGTTCGCTTGCGAGGCAACGATAGCCCAGATCGCGTAGGTGATAAGCGCGGGCGAGCGCGTCGCCGATTTCGGTCCGCTCGGCGACGATCCGGCCACCGACGGCATCGGCGCCGAGCGTGAGTTCGGCCCGAATCGCGGCTATCCACGTCGGCCCAACAACCGTGTCGCCGTCGGTCGAACAGATCGCGCCAGCCGGCCGACCGACGAGCAGCAGGCGGCGGTGCGCCTCGTCCATCAACCGCCGCCGCGCCGTGCCGACGTGGGCCAGCGGCGCCGGAAAGGTCCGCTCGACGACGTGCAGCCGGAGTCGCGGATGCGTCCTCGCCACGCGCCGGGCAACCTCGGCCGAGCCGTCGGTGCAGTTGTTCGCCAGCACGATGACCTCGAACCGGGCCGGATCGAGCGGGCGACCCGAAAGATCGACCTGTTGGACCAGCGCCCGAATCGTCCGGGCCAGCGTCGCGGCTTCGTTGCGAACCGGGACGATCACGCACGCGTCGAGCCGACGGTCGGGCGGGCGCTCGACGAGCGGCTCGGGGTCGAGCGGGACGAAAATCGGGCGGCAGGCAAGGCGAGACATGGGCGGGGCGGGCGTCGGGTTCGGGCTCGACGGAACAGGCCGCCGACAGCGAACTCGTAAACCCCAGCGACGGCGCGGACGGTGCCGGTCGGTCAAAGAAGACCGCGCCGTCCTGCCGAACCCGAGTCAGGCCCGGTCGATGTCGCCGATGATGGCGAGGTGGTGATCGGTGTGGATGCGGGCGAAGCGAAGCCACGCCGGGGCGGTGATCGGGCCGAGCAGCGGGTGCGGCAGCGCGGTCGGCAGCGCGGCGAGTTGGCCGAGCAGCGGTTCGGTCGAAGCGCGGCTGCGTGCCGAGAGCGCCACGACGCGGTCGAGCCCGGCGCGGTTGAGATCGGCCGGTGGCCGGACCGTTTCCGGCGCCTGAATCCGGCCGCGCGGGAAGCCCGAACCCGCCATGAAGCTGCGGGCCAGGTCGCTCGGCTCGCAGGCCGTCGGCGCATCGGGCTGCATCAGCTTGCCGACCGTCCGGTACACGCCACCGTTGATCAGGAGCATGTGGTACAGATGATCGGCCGGTGACCAGCCCGAGACGGCAGGTTTGGCGACGAACAGCGTCTCGTCAGGACGGGCGAGCAACTCGGCGATCAGCCGGTCGCGCTCGCCCAGCGCGTCAAATTCAGCGCGGGAATCGATGTCAAACATGGGGAAATCGTGCTAAGTGACGGGCCGATGCCGTTCTACGACGGCTTCACAATCGCCGATCCGGTCGGCAACAACGCGTTCTCGTTCGCCGAGCGGACGGTGCGCGAGATCGCGGTTGCCCCGGCGGTTCGGGGAACGGTGGACGATCTATCGGTCGGCAGCGCGGTTGCGTTCTGCGAGGTCGAGGACGGCGTCGAGCGGCGCTGCGTCGGGCTGGAGCGGTTCGTCCGGTTGACCGGCGCCGGACCCGAAACGACGATCTTCGACAACCACAACCACGCCTTCGCGGCCTGGCTCGACGCCCAACGGCGCGGCGTGCTGCCCGCCGGACTGCCGCTCGTCCACGTCGATCAGCACAAGGACACGCGCCGCCCCGACCGGATTTTAAGCGCCGAGGAAGCCGCCGACCCAGCCGCCGTCTTCCGCTACACCAACTTCGAACTGAACGTCGGCAACTTCATCGTCCCGGCGATGGAACGCGGGGTTTTCTCTGAACTTGTCATCATCGACAGCCGGGCCGATTTCTTCCGCACCTTCGCCGGACCCATCGTGCTCGATCTCGACCTCGACCTGTTCGCCCCCGAGATGGACTACATCAACCGCGACCTGAAACTCGACAAACTCCGCGAGTGGATCGACCAAGCCCAACTCATTACCGTCGCGACGAGCCCGTTCTTCATGGATCAGCGGGCCGCGATTGAGTTGGCCCGAACGCTATTCAGGTCACGGTGAACGAGACGGAGCGGATCGAGTTGTCACCGTTATCAAAGTCGGGCCGGTCGTTCTGCACCGGCTGAATTGCACCCGCCGCGTCGGTGGCGCGGACCCGAATCGTGTGATCGCCCTTCGCCAGCCCGGTCAAGGTCGTCTCCCACAGCGCCCAGACGTTGGGGTACGGATACGGCAGGTTCCGCTCGGTCTGCTCGAGCCCGTCGATGTTCACGCCGTCCTCGCGCAGCCGTTGCAAAATCGCGTCGCGGCCGAGCAGCGGCACCGGGTTGAACGCGCCGCCATCGACCGAGACAGCCACCGCCGCCGCCGCGACCGGACCGCCGAGGGCGAACCCGCGCACTGCCACATCCGGCCCGGCGACCGACGCGCCGCCTCGCGGTTGCTGGATGTTCGAGTAGATCTGGATCGTCGCCCGGTCGTCGGCGAACGTCTCGTAGAAGCCCCACGGCTCGTCCGAGGTGGAAAACTCGACCCGTTTGATCCACTTGATGCTCTTGAACCCAAACTGCTCCGGGACGACCAGCCGGACCGGGAAGCCGTGCTGCGGCCCGAGATCTTCGCCGTTGAGCTTGTAGGCGAGCAGAATCGGCAGCATCGCCGGGTCGGGCGACGTGACGCGGCCGACCGGCAGGTTCGTCGCGTGCGAATCGTAACCGGTCCCTTCGACCACGTCGTAGGCCGTGAAGTGCAGCCGTTTGGCCGCCGCCGGGACGCCAGCCTCGGCGAGCAGGACCGAGAGCGGAATGCCGGTCCAGAGCCCATTCGAGATCAGAATCTCTCGCGGGATGTCGAAGACGCACTGCATCGTCTTCAGGTACTCGACTTTGTGATCCTCCGCCAGCCGCATCAGATCGGCAAACGAATAGACCTTGTCGCCAGCCGTGCCGCCCGCAATCGTCAGCCGCCACGCGTCGCGGGCGACGGTCGGGACCGGGCCGAGCGAGCCGTTCTGGAAGTAGAACTCGCCCTGCGGCGTCAGAAACGCGAACGACGGTCCGGCGCCGAGCGGCTCGACGGTGTTCGTGTCGCACCCGACGGCGCCGACCATCAGGCCGCCGCTGCCGAGCCCGAGCAACTGCAAAAAGGTCCTGCGGGAGATGGGAATCACGATCTGCCCTACGCTGGTGACAAGCAACGCACGGCGGCAATATACGCGGCGGGAGAGAGCCGACAGCTATCAGCCATCAGCTCACTGCAAGGGAACGGCAACGGAAGCTGTCGGCTATCAGCTGTCAGCGATCAGCTTTCGGCAAGAAACGGCAATGGGGCGACTCATCGGAATCAGGATGGTGCAACTGCCATGTGGCGTTTCACCACGGCGGATGCCCGCCAGAAGCTCAGCCGATCTTTATCATAGATGATTACCGTGACGCGGCGCTTGTCCTATATAGGCCATATCCAAAAGAGCACTACCTTCCACCACATAAGATATAAAAAGCTAATTAAAATGCATATAATGAGAGCCAAATTTCCAGGCCTATCATTTTTGCCAACGTACCTTGACTTTAATTTGTCCAACCTCTCATCATTGAATATGATTCGCCCAAAAATGAAAATAAAAGCCATGCACATCGTAAGAAACATTGGAGAATATAGCTCATTTATAAAATGTGATCTCGGGTAAAAATATCCAAGAGTATTTAGTAAATTAAGCAAATTAATAAGCATTAAAGAAGACATTATCGACCATGCATGAGACATAGAAACGCCATGCGAATTCTGCTTGCGATAATGTTTGTATAATAAATAATAAAAATAGAAAAATAATTCTGTCATTTTTAAATATCTTGATTGTTGGTGGGTTGAGTGTGTTTAAAATACAGAGAAAAGGGACGAACGGGTGAGATCGACGTCGGGGGGACGAGGCCAGCCCAGAGGATGAGCCGGTCGGCGACGGCTCCGTTGTGGATTCGACAAGCTCACCACCATAGAGCGGCTGTCAGGCGGCAACAGCGCCGCGCTGTCGTTTCATCAATCCGCGATCATCAATCTGAAATCGCCTTTTCATCATTCTGCACTCATCATTCATCATTTCTTCGTGCGATTTGCCGCAGCACGTCGGCGTCCAAGCGGTGGCCGCCGGGGAAGGTGATGTGTCGGGGCGAGCGACCGGCGGCGGCGAGACGGGCGCGCAGATCGACGGTTCGTTCGGGCACGGCGTATTCGTCCGAATGGCCGAGCACCATCGTCAGCCGGTCGTCGGCGAGGTGCGGGCGGGTGAGATCGACGTCGGGCGGGATGAGGCCGGCCCAGAGGATGAGCCGGTCGGCGGTGGCGATGGCGCTGCGGTCGAGCCAGCGGCAGGCGGTCGCGCAGCCTTGTGAGAAGCCGAACACCGTGACGTGAACAGCGGCGCGGTCGAGGTCGACGAAAACGTGCTCGTGCAGCCGGTCGAGGAAGCCGATCTGGTCGGCGATCTCGTCCGAACGCGCTTCTTTGGTCATCCAGCTTGCCCCGATTCGGCCGTCCACGCCGCGCAAGTAGAAGCGCGACAACCCTTCCGGGGCGACGATCAGCCGCGTTCCGTCGTCGAGCGGGGCGAAATGACGGATGAAATAAGGCGCCAGCTGGCCGTAGCCGTGGAGCGCGAACCAGACCTCAGCCGGCGGGCGGTCGAGCGGACCCAGCGTGCAAAACCGGGCCGTCCGCTCGACCGTCAACCGATGCTCGGTCGGCGTCACTTCGCCTGTTTCTCGAAGGTCAGCGCCGCCGAGTTCATGCAGTAGCGCAGGCCGGTCGGCTCGGGGCCGTCGTTGAAAACGTGGCCCAGATGGCCCTCGCAACGGGCGCAACGGACCTCGTCGCGGCTCATCCCGTGGGTGTCGTCGGCGCCGACGTGGATGTGGTTCGCGGCGATGGGCTGGTAGAAGCTCGGCCAGCCGGTGCCGCTCTCGAACTTGGTATCGGAGCGGTACAGCTCGAGGTTGCACCCGGCGCAGCGGTAGATGCCGGCCTCGTGGTTACGCAGCAGCGCGCCGGTAAAGGCCAGCTCGGTCCCCGCTTCGCGGAGGATGCGATACTGATCGCGGGTCAGCAGCTTGCGCCACTCGGCCGGCGTGTGGCGGACCGGCGTGATGCCGCCGTTCTCGGCCGCCGTCGGCGTCGCGTCGGACATCGGGGCGGTTTCGGTGGTCACGGCGGCCGTTGCGGCGGGCGTGAGCGACGGTTCGGTCCGGCCGCAGCCCAAGGCGACGGTCGTGAGAAGGATTGACAGAATGCGGATCATGGTTAGCGAACTCCTGCGGTTTCGGTGGTGAAAGAAAACTCCGACAAGCCGACGGCGGGCGTTTTATCGCGGAAATAATTCAGCGCCCACTCGCTGGTGAACAGAATCACGGTCTCGTCCTTCGTGTCACGGGCCAGACTCGACCCGCCGGGCAAGCTCAACCCGACGAGCGCAGCCGGGTCGGTGTCGGGCGAAACCCAGCGAACGAGGGCGTAGCTCGACGGTTCCAGCCGACTTGGCGCCCCGTACTCGCTCTCCAGCCGCGCTTGGACGACCTCGAACTGCAGCGGACCCACGGCGGCCAGAATCGGCGTGCCCGAGCCATTAATCGGGTAGAACGCTTGGACGACGCCTTCCTGCAACAACTGGTCGAGCCCGTCGCGGAACGGCTTGTACTTCGACGGATTCGGGTTGTACAGCCCGACGAACACCTCGGGCGGGAAGCGTGGGATCTCGCGATAAACGATGCCCGCATCCTCGGTCAGCGTGTCGCCGATGCCGAAGCCGCCGTGGCCGACCAGCCCGACGATATCGCCGGCGCACGCTTCCTCGACCGTCTCGCGGTCGCGGCCGAACAGCTTGTGCGCGTTGGACAAGCGGACCTTCTTGCCGCTCTGGACGTGGGTCACGGTCATGTCGCGCTCGAACTCGCCCGAACAGATGCGGACGAACGCGATCCGGTCGCGGTGGCGCGGGTCCATGTTCGCCTGGATCTTGAAGACGAAGCCCGAGAACGTCGGCAGCGTCGGGGCGATCTCACCGACCGTCGATTGGCGCGGCTGCGGCGGAACCGACAGGTTCAGAAACCCGTCGAGCAGCAACTGGACGCCGAAGTTGTTCGTCGCGCTGCCGAAATAGACCGGCGTCATCAGTCCAGCGTGGACCTGCTCTAGATCGAACTCGGCCCCGGCGCCGTCGAGCATCGCCAGCTCGTCGAGCGTCGTGCGGAGCGTG
Source organism: Bacteroidota bacterium (assembly GCA_038233775.1). GTDB lineage: Bacteria > Bacteroidota > JBBSVG01 > JBBSVG01 > JBBSVG01 > JBBSVG01. Next base: position 8,158 of record JBBSVG010000077.1, read on the forward strand.
ACCGGATCGAGTTCGCGGGCGATGTCGGGATCGGTCAGGTCGGTCACGTTAACCGGGGCGCGGTAGGCCGAGCCGATCCGGTCGAACAGATGGACCTCTTTCGCCTGCCGGTGATAGACGCCGCGAAACGCCGTTCCGGTGCCAAGCGGCCACGTCATCGGGACGGC
>JBBSVG010000078.1:0-8307 GCA_038233775.1 Bacteroidota bacterium
CACGTCGTCTCGTTCTCGAAGAACTCCGTTGTCTATAAAGTGCGCGGCGACGCCCGTGCGCTGCAACGCTATTTCCCCGAGCTGCGCCACCCGGATTTCCGCTCGGCCATCTCGATGGGCCACGGTCGGTTTTCGACCAACACCGAGAGCATCCCCGAGCGGGCGCAGATGTACTCGACGCACGGCCACAACGGCGAGATCAACACCATCGACCGGCTCCGTCGCGAGGCGAAGCTGCTCGGCATCCAACTGATTCGCGGCGCGTCCGATTCGCAGGACGTGGACCGGATCGTCGAGAGCCTGATGTTCCTCTACGATCTCTCGCTGATGGAAGCGATGGAGGTCGTCTTTCCGCCGGTCTGGAGCGAGGTCGAGAAGCTGCCCGACCCTGATTTCCGCCTGTTCTACGGCCACCATGCGAGGGCGTTCGGGGCGCTGGCGCAGGGTCCGGCGGCGGTCATCGCCCGGCAAGGCGATGAGGTCGTCTTCTCCGCCGACGCGATGGGGCTGCGGCCGCTTTGGTTCGGCCAGACGGAAAAAGAGTTCTACGCGTCGAGCGAAAAGGGCGTCGTCCCGCTGGAGGACATGGACGCCGACCCGACGCCGCTCGCGCCTGGCGAGAAGAAGGGGTTCCGCCTGCGCCGCCCGCGCTACGACGCCGAGTTGGGCGCCGTCCTGCCCGGCCGCGTGACGCTGTTTGCGTACAGCGACTTGCAACAGTACGCGCTCGACCGGTTTCGCGAGCGGACCGATCTTACGGCGCTCGGCGGCCGGACGAGTCACCTCTTGCCGCAGCCGACCGGCGGCCTGATCGCTGGCGAGGAAGCGCCCGAGTGGCCGCTCGACGGGACCGAGCCGGGTCCGGGCAGCACGCCGACCGAGGCGCCCGACTGGCTGACCGATCTGCCGATTGCGCCGGTTGACGGCACGCCGCTCCGGCTGAACCCGCGCTCCATCGGTCCCCGCCCCGGCGCGCCGATGCCGCTCCAGATCGGCACCCGACGCGACCCGACCACACGCGGTCCGCTGACCTTGACGCACTCGGCGCCGCGACCGAGCCGCGTTCCGGCCCTCTCGGACGCGCTTTACGCCGCCCACGGTTGGCTGAAGGACGATTTAGAAGCCGCCGACAGCTCGATGCAGACCGGCAAGGAGCCGATGGGCGCGACCGGCTACGACGGTCCGCTGGCCGCGCTGACCGACGATGTGCGGAACCTGTCCGATTATGTCAAGGAGCGGGTCGCGGTCGTGACGAACCCGGCCGTGGACCGGGTCCGCGAGGGCGAGCACTTCTCGACGACCGTTTATCTGGGCGCCCGGCCCGACATCGCCGCCCACGGGACGGTCCCGGCGGCGCAGCTTCGGCTGGCGCACCCATTCCTCATCGGCCGGTTCGATGCGGCGCTTGACGCTGGCGACGGGCGGTTGACCGATCTGGCCGCCGCGCTCGACACGCGAACCGTCGAGAGCATCCTGACCGACCGCTCCGGCCGCGCCCCGCGCTCGGCCGTGCTGCCGCTGGTCGTCGCACCGGAGGAATCGCTGGAGGACGCGCTCGCCCGGCTGTCGGCCGAGGCGGTCGCGCTAACCGAGTCGGTTCCGTCGCTGGTGCTCGTGCTCGACGATGCGGGCGGGTTCACCGACGGGTTCCGGCCGATTGATCCGCATCTGGCCGTCTCGGTCGTCAACCGGGCGTTGGAGCAGGCGAAGCTGCCGGGCCAGACCGTCTCGCTGCGGCGTCGGGCCAGCCTCGCGCTCCGCAGCGCGGCGCTCCGCAGCGTCCATGACGTGATGGTTGCCCTCGGCTTAGGCGCCGACGCGGTCTGTCCGACGCTGTTGATCGAGCGGGCGCTGGCCTCGGACGATCCAGCGGCCGTCGCGAAGCTGATCGAGACGCTCGTCATGGGCGTCGAAAAAGTCCTCTCGACGATGGGCATCTACGACCTGCGCGGCTACGGCCAACAGTTCGCCGCCATCGGACTGAAGGCCGATCTGGCTGGCGCGATGGGGATGAAAACCTACCTCGGCAGCGCTGAAACCGGTCGCGGCTTCGCTGAATTGGAGGTCGAATCGACGCGACGCGCCGCGCTGCTCGACAACCCGCGCACCCGAATCGGCCGCGACAGCCGGTTCTATCCGAAGATGTGGAAGGCCGCTGGCAAGGCCGCTTCCGGCGAAACGAGCTACGACGAGTACCTGACGCGGCTGCACAAGCTCGAGCACGAGCATCCGGTTTCGCTCCGCCATCTGCTCGATCTCAAGCTGCCCGACGACGGCGGCGACGCGTCGGTCGTCTCGACGGCCATCGGCGAGCACTCGGCGCCGATCTACGTCTCGGCGATGTCGTTCGGCTCGCAGGGCGAGGTTTCATTTAGGGCCTACGCGACCGGCGCGGCGCACCTGAACATCCCGGCGATCAACGGCGAGGGCGGCGAGCTGCCCGACCTGATGGGCAAGTTCTACCACACGCGCGGCCAACAGGTCGCCAGCGCCCGGTTTGGCGTCAACGCGCGGATGCTCAACTCGGCCCGAATCCTCGAAATCAAGGTCGGCCAGGGCGCCAAGCCGGGCGAGGGCGGTCACCTGCCAGCGTTCAAGGTGACGGCGCAGATCGCGGCGGCGCGACACACGCCTCGCGGCGTCGATCTGATCTCGCCGTCGAACAACCACGACATCTACTCGATTGAGGATTTGGCCCAGCTGATCGAGGAGCTGAAAACCGTCAACCCCGACGCCCGGATCTCGGTCAAGATCCCGTCGATTCCGTGGATCGCGCCCATCGCCTCGGGCGTGGCGAAGGCGGGCGCCGACATCGTCACGGTCTCGGGCTACGACGGCGGCACCGGTGCCGCTCGGGCGCACGCGCTGAAGCACGTCGGGTTCCCGATTGAACTCGGGATCAAGGAAGCGCACAACGCGCTCGTTGGGGCCGGGCTGCGCGACCGGGTCGAACTCTGGGCCGACGGCGGGATGAAGAGCGGCGGCGACGCCGTCAAGCTGATGCTGTTGGGCGCCGACCGGGTCGGTTTCGGCACGCTTGCGATGGTTTCCATCGGCTGCACGATCTGCCGCGACTGCTCGTTGGGCACCTGCCACACCGGGATCACGGCGCACTTCGCCACCCAGGCCGACGCCTTCGCGGCCGGTTTGACCGCCTACATCCCGCGCGAACTCGACCGGGCGACGGGCCATCTGGTCCACATGTTCGGCCAGATCACCGGCGAGATTCGTCGGCTGACGGCGGCGCTCGGGTTCACCGATGTCCGCTCGTTGGTCGGCCGATCCGACCTGCTCGTTCAGGCCCGACGGGCGGAGCGGATCGACCTGCGCGATCTGCTGAAGCTGCACCCGCACTTCATCCCGCGCACCGGTGAAGCGAAGCCGGAGTTGAAGACGGTCCACGTGCGCCGTCCGCTGACCTCGCTCACCCGGACGATCACTGGACAGATCTTCAAGCAACTTGACCGGGGCGCCGACGGCGTCGTGTACGAGGACGACGAGGCGGCCAACTCCGACCGGGCCATCGGGACGCATTTGGCCGGCGAACTGGCCCGTCGCGCGATGGCTGGCGACCGCTCGGCCGACGGCGCGAAGCTCTCGATCCGCCTCTCAGACGGGTCGATTCCGGGCAACGGGCTGGGCGCGTTTACCGGTGAGGGAATCGAGATCACCGTCGAGGGCGGCGCGCAGGACGGCGTCGCCAAAAGCGCCTCGGGCGGGGTCGTGGCGATCCTGCGCGGCAAGAACCACGACGGGCTGCACGTCGATGGCTCGGTTGGGAAGTGCTTCGCCTACGGCGCCCAGCGCGGGCTGCTGATCGTCCAGGGCAACGCCGACTCGCGCTGCGGCATCCGGCTCAGCGGCGCCGACATCATCATCGGCGGCGAGGTGACCGAACCGCTCCGCGACGAGCAGGGCAACTGGGCCAGCCGGGCCAACCTGAAAGGGTTCGCCTTCGAGTACATGACCAGCGGCCGGGCCGTCGTGCTCGGCGATCCGGGTCCGTGGCTCTGTTCGGGGATGACCGGCGGTGTCGTCTATTTCCGGCTCGACCCGAAGCTGCGCCTGACGCCCGAGGCCATCGCCCGCCGACTGGCCCGCGCCGCCAACGTCGCCTTGCTGCCGGTCGATGAAACCGACGAGCCGAACTTGGCCGAACTCCTCGGCGCCTACCGCGCCCGTCTGGCCGACGCCAACCAGCACGATGTCGCCGCCCGGATCGACCGGCTGATCGACGGATGGCGCGACGTGTTCATCAAAGCCGTCCCCAAACGCGGCAAGTAGCCCGTCTCGTTTGCCCGAACCCAACACCGCCCCGCTCAGATCGCTCTGGCCGGGGCGGTCGGCGTTTCACGCTCGGGGAAAACGCCGCTCGCGCTACTCCTCCAGATACTCGACGATGCCGACGACCGGCATGTCGTCGCCGTAGCGGTTGTTCGTCAGCAACTTGTAATCGGAGCCGTCAGAGCGGATCGAGACGATCTCGGCCTGATTGTAACTGCCTGATTTGAAGTAGAGACGTGCGCCGGAGGGATCAGGGAATGGTGAATCGTAGCCCCTATAGTCGGGAGCTTTCAGCACACGAACGAGGGTGTCGCCGACCACCGTCGCCCGGTATAGGTGGTAGCCGGCCGTTGCGTTGTTATAGGTGAAGTAGATATAGCGACCATCCGGAGCGAAACGACCACCCTGCGCGCGGTTTGAGACATGCTCCGGGGTCAGGAACCGTTGCCCGGACCCATCCGGCCGCATTAGAATCAGACGGGATGCTCCAGTATTGAAATTCGCTATCATGTTGTAGCAGATCCATTGACCATCCGGCGACACATCCGGCCAATAGCTGTGTGCGCCCTCAGCAGTCAATTGCTGCTGGGTACTGTCACGCAGGTCATATCGCATGATGCCATCGTAGCCAAGACCATCATTGAAAAAATGATGGGTAAACACAAAGCTCTGCCCGTCCGGCATGAACGCTCCGCTGTAACCGATAGCCAGTGGCTTGCTCGGCGGCTCTTTGTCGAAGTCGAGGATACCGATGTAGTTGATGAGATTGCTGTCGTCGAAGCGGTAGAAGAGCAAGCGCTTGCCGTCGGGTGAGATGTCGGCCGGCCAGAAGTCGCCCTCCGGGTAATGGGTCAACTGCCGCACGCTGTCGCCAGCGGTGGTCATCATGTAGAGGTTATAGTTGCCGCCTGCGCCCCGGTTCGAGGCAAAGATCACCCGCTCGGCCCGCACCCGATGCTTGACCGGCTCGGGCGATTGCGTCGGCACCGGTGCGGCCACCAGCGTATCCTTATCGCACGCGGCGGCACCAATGAGCAGCGAGAGCGACGCCAGCGACAGGCGCCGGAGCCGCCGGGAGCGTTGGGCAAGATGCAGTAAGGGGCACACAGAAGAGGCTCGGGTGGTGAGCGGTTGGCGTTGCGGCGGCGCAGCTTCGAGCGAGGGCCACATCGGCCGGGAACTCGCGGCGGGCGGACGGATCGGCGGCGCGGTACGAGCAGCGGTAGATTCAGTCGGTTGTCGTCAGCCAGGCAGCGTAATCCCCGTGTCCACCCAAACGGGACAAGCCCACCCTTTGACTCTCAGCGACGGTACGGACCGAAGCGGCGACGCATATAATCCTCAAAGGCGTGCTTGAGGGCTGTATAGTGGTCGCGCTCAGTGACCGAGAGTGCCGGTTGCCGTAGTTTGCGGACTGCGCGCAGCCAACGTCGGCCCGCTCGAAACGTCCACCGTCTCCAGACAGCGCCGGGCAGATTCAGTTCTGCGAAGAGCAACCGATTGCGCTCCATGTAGTATTCGTACGCCCGCGAGAGTCCCCCGCGCTTGAAAGTGAGCGAGCCGGCATGGTGAGCCAGTGCGGTTGGCACCCACCAGCAACTCGCCCCGGCAGCCTGGGCCCGAGCACACCAGTCGGTTTCTTCCCAGAGCAGGAAGAACCGTTCATCCATCAATCCGATCCGTTCCAACGCTGCACGGTGGACGAGCAATGCACAGCCTGTCACGTAGGCCGTCGGCGCCGCAAGGTCGAACTGCCCAACATCCGGGGCGCCATCACCAGGGATCGACCAGCGGCCGTCGGGCAGTTGCTCAACAGGGCTGAACACGAGTATCCTCGGCCGGGCCATGTCGTAGATCTTCGGTCCAGCCATCCAACAACCCGGCTGCTGTAGCATAAACTCATGCAGCCGCGTCACGCACGTCGGCTCGACGGTCGCATCCGGGTTCATCAGGAAAACCGCACCAGTGCTCGGGCGCGCCAAGGCAGCACGAATACCAATGTTGTTACCTCCGGCGTAGCCATCGTTCCGAGAGTGCATGATGAGGGCGACATCGGTCGGGAGCGCCGCCTGCAACTCAGGGACCGAGTCATCGGTCGAGCCATTGTCGACCACGATCACGTCCAGCATCACATCCGTGCTCCTCCGCAAACTCGCGACGGCCTGGAGCGTATCGGCCCAGCAATTCCAGTTGAGGATGATACCCACCACCCGTCCCATTGCGGTCGATGCGTTCTCCGGCGTTGGGTGGAACTGCGGCAGATGGGTGGCGATGAGTCGGGTTTCGGACATGGACCTCGCTTCCTTGGGCAGAGCACTTGAGATGAAAAGATGCGCCGTGAAGATAACCGATGGGCAGCAGTCGAGCTTGACTGACGCGAAAATCGGCTCGATGTGACGCCCTGAACGCGACCCGAGCGCCGCAGCCGATAGGGCACGGCGCTCGGAAAGCCGGTCGGAGCGCTACCGGATCGGCACGTCGAGCGGCTTGAGTGACGCCATCGGCAGCGTAAAGTGCCACCATTCCTGATCGTAGTTGCGGAAGCCGTGGGCGGCCATCGCGTCGAGCAGAATCTTGCGGTTGGCGGCGGCCTCGCCAGTCGCGTTGGCCGTATGGGCGTCGGCCGAGAAGGTGTCGTAGGGCGTCCCCATATCGAGCGGGCGGCCGTCGGTCAGCCGAATCAGCGTTAGATCGACCGTGTTGCCCAGATTGTGCTTCGAGTGCGACGCAATGTAGCCTTGCTGGAACAGATACCACTTGTCGACCCGACGCGCCCACGCGACCATCTCGCGGGTCGCCCGGACCGGTCGGTAGGCGTCATAGACCCGCAGCCCGAGGCCGCGAGCGCGTAGATCGGCCTGAACCTCGACCAGTGCTCGGGCCGCCGGGGCGACCAACCAGAGCCGGTTCGCGTCATAACCGGGCAGCTTCGCGCCGGTGAAGTTGTCCGCCGTCCCGTAGCGCAGCTCGACGGACAGCGTCGAGTCGAGTTGCCGCGCATCGGCCAGCGGCGCGGGCACCGGTCGCGGCTGCCCAACCGCCGACCGTGGCGAGCGACACCCAACCATCAGCAACGCGACGAGCAGCAATCGGGTCATGCGTCCTCCGACGGGGCGTTCAGGTCGGCCGAAACGGCGTCCCAGCGTCGGGCGAGGTCGGTCAGCAGACGAACGCCGACGCCGGTGCCGCCTTTGGGCAGATACGGCGGCAGCGGCGCGCCGTCGTTGATCGCCGGACCGGCGATGTCGAGGTGAACCCAGCGCATCTCGCCGGTGAACTTCCGCAGGAATCGCCCGGCGGTGATCGCGCCGCCCCAGCGCCCGCCGACGTTCTTCACATCGGCCACGTCGCTCTTGATCAGCGCGTCGTAATCGTCCCACAGCGGCAGGCGCCAGACCCGCTCCCCGGTCCGCTCGCCCGCGTCGGTCACGACGGCTGCGGCCCGGTCGTCTTCGGTCATCAGTCCGCTGGCGAACGCGGCCAGCGCGACGACGCACGCGCCGGTCAGCGTTGCCAGATCGATCACGAGCGCCGGATCGTAGCGTTTGGCGTACTCGAGCGCGTCGGCCAAGATCAACCGACCCTCAGCGTCGGTGTTGTCCACCTCGACCGTGATGCCGCCCATCGTCCGCAGAATATCACCCGGCCGCATGGCGGCGGCGCCGAGCAGGTTCTCGGTCGTCGGGACGAGGCCGACGACGCGGACCGGCAGCTTCAGCCGCGAGATCGCCCGCATCGCACCAAGCGTCGCGGCGGCGCCGGACATGTCCATCTTCATCTCGGCCATCCCGGCGGCCGGTTTGATCGAGATGCCGCCCGCGTCGAACGTCACGCCCTTGCCGACGATGACGAACGGTCGGTCGGTTTCGTGACCAGCGGGCGCGTGTTCGAGGATCAAGAAGCGCGGCGGCCGAACCGAACCGGCGGCGACGGCGAGCAATCCGCCCATCCCAAGCGCCTCAATCTCGCCTTCGTCGAGCACGGTACACGTGTGACCGGTTTCCTCGGCCGATGCTTTGGCCG
>JBBSVG010000079.1:0-8183 GCA_038233775.1 Bacteroidota bacterium
CTGAAGCGGATGAATTTCTCGGTCTCGGACACGGCCGAGTACGGCGGGATGACGCGCGGGCCGCGACTGATCACGGCCGAGACGAAGGCCGAGATGCGGAAGATCCTCGGTGAGATCCAGACCGGCCAGTTCGCCCGCGAGTTTCTCGCCGACCAAGCCGCCGGCGGACCGGTCATGGCCGAGTGCCGCACCGCCAACGAGACGCACATCATCGAGGGCGTCGGCGAGAAGCTGCGCCGGATGATGGCGTGGCTGAAGCCGTCGAAGAAAGGGAGCTGAGGAAGAAGCTGACAGCTATCAGCTATCAGCTCACGGCAAGAAAGCTGTCAGCCATCAGCTATCAGCTGTCAGCTAAAAAAGACAAGAGCTTGGAGCGGCGAACCGGATCTCCGTTCGTGGTGAGCTTGTCGAATCCACAACGGAGCCACCGCCGCCGACCGCTTCTGTTGCCGTAAGCTGATAGCTGACGACTGATAGCTACTCTCCGTCGTCGAAAATCAATCCATCAGGCGCTGGTTGCCTGCTTCTTTCTTGCCGTTAGCTGATAGCTGACGGCTGATAGCTTTCTTGCTGATAGCTCCACATGACCTGGAACATCGCAGTCTTGCCGGGCGACGGGATCGGGCCGGAGGTGACGACCCAAGCGCTGCGCGTGCTTCGGGCCGCCGCCGAGCGGCATGGGATCGAGCTAACGATCTCGGAAGCGCTGGTCGGCGGCGCGGCTATCGACGCCGTCGGCGAGCCGCTGCCGGAAGCGACGCTCACGCTGTGTAAGCGGAGCGACGCCGTCTTGCTCGGCGCCGTCGGCGGACCGAAGTGGGACGGATTGCCGGGGCATTTGCGGCCCGAACGGGCGTTGCTCGGGCTGCGAAAAGAACTCGGTCTGTTCGCCAACCTGCGCCCGGTCACGGTTCATCCGGCGCTGATGGCGGCCTCGACGCTGAAACCCGAGGCGCTGCGCGGCGTCGATCTGGTCGTCGTCCGCGAACTGATCGGCGGGCTGTATTTCGGCGAACCGGCCGGGATCGAGATGCGCGACGGCGAGGAAGTCGGGTTCAACACGGCGATCTATAGCACCAGCGAGGTGACGCGGATCGCTCGGGTCGCCTTCGATCTGGCCCGGCTGCGGCGCAAGAAGGTCACGTCGGTGGACAAGGCCAACGTGCTGGCCGTCTCGCAACTCTGGCGCAAGGTCGTGACGGCGGTTCACGCGGCCGAGTACGCCGACGTTGAACTCGAACATCTGTATGTCGATAACGCCGCGATGCAGCTCATCCGGCGTCCGGCCGACTTCGACGTGATCGTGACCGGCAACCTGTTCGGCGATATTCTGTCCGACGAGGCGGCGATGCTGACCGGGTCCATCGGGATGCTGCCGTCGGCCTCGCTCGGCGGCTCGGTTGCGCTCTACGAGCCGATCCACGGTTCGGCGCCCGACATCGCCGGACTCGGCCTCGCCAACCCGCTGGCGACGATTGCCTCGGTTGCGATGCTCTTGCGCCACTCGCTCCGGGCGGAAGCGGCGGCGTCCTCGGTCGAGCGGGCCATCTCGGCGGTGCTCGATGCGGGCTACCGAACCGGCGATTTGCTCATCGGCGCCGATCCGGCCGGGGCCGGGGCGCGACTCTCGACCTCGGAGATGGGTAGCCGCGTGATCGAGCAGCTCGCGGCCGATCCCGACCCCGCAACGGCGCCGACCGACCCGATCCACGCCAGCGTCGTCTGATACACCTACTGGGCGGACTGACCATCGGCGCGACGGCGCGCCCCACAGCAGCGGAGAGTTTGCATATGACACCCGACCCGACCGACGTAACCCCCGTAGTACCCGCCCGCGTCCGCGTGTTCGACACGACGTTGCGCGACGGCGAGCAGTCGCCTGGCGCCTCGCTGATGCCGCAGGAGAAGCTTGAGATCGCCCATCAACTCGTCCGCTTGGGCGTCGATGTGATCGAGGCGGGCTTCCCGGTTTCGAGCCCGGCGCAGTTCGAGGCGGTCCAGCGGATCGCCGCCGAGGAACCCGGCGCCGTCATCTGCGGCCTGTCGCGGGCGATGGAACTCGACATCGACGCGGCCGTGCGGGCGCTCGCCCCGGCGCCGCGACGTCGGGTTCACATCTTCATCGGCACCAGCCAGATTCACGTTCAGGCAAAGTTCGGCGCCGACCGCTACGGCGCGACGCTGGCCGACAAGCAGGCGACCGTCATCCGGCTGGGCGTGAACGCGATCCGGCAGGCGCTGGCCGGCGGCTGCGAGGTCGAGTTCTCGCCCGAGGACGCCGGCCGAACCGACATCGGGTTCCTGACCGAAGTCGTCCATGCCGCACGGGAAGCCGGGGCGACGATCCTCAACATCCCCGACACGACCGGGTTCTGTCTGCCGGAAGAATACGCCGCCCGGATCACGCACCTGCTGGCGCACGTCCCCGGTCTGACCGGCGAGATGCTGTCGGTTCATTGCCACAACGACCTCGGCCTCGCCGTCGCCAACTCCATCGCGGCGCTCTCGGCGGGCGCGCGGCAGGTCGAATGCACGATCAACGGGATCGGCGAGCGGGCGGGCAACGCGTCGCTCGAAGAGATCGTCATGGCGCTGCGGGTCCGCGAATCGGTGCTCGGGCTGACGACCGGCATCAAGGCCGAAGAACTGATGCGGACCTCACGGTTGGTCTCGCATCGAACTGGGCTGATGGTCCAAGCGAACAAGGCCATCGTCGGCGCGAACGCGTTTGCCCACGAGGCGGGCATCCATCAGGACGGTTTCTTGAAGGATCGGCAGACCTACGAGATCATGGACCCGGCCACAGTCGGCCTGTCGGCCAGCAAGATCGTGCTCGGTCGGCATTCGGGTCGGCATGGCGTCAAGTCGCGGCTCGAGGCGCTCGGGTATTCGGTCACCGAAGCGGAGTTGCGTCAGGTTTATGAGCAATTCCTGTTGCTGGCCGACCGGAAAAAGGAGGTCTTCGACGAGGATCTGATCGCCTTGATGGAGGACGAGCTGCGTCCCGTCTCGGCCGGGGCGATGTACGAACTGGCCTCGTTCCAGTCGATGCTCGGGTCCGAACTGGTCCCAAGCGCAACCGTGCGCGTGCTGATCGGTCCCGACAAGACGCCGGTCCAGGAATCGGCTTGGGGCGACGGACCGGTGGACGCGATCTGCAAGGCCATCGACCGCGCAACCGGGCGGCAGACTTTGCTGGAGAGCTACACGCTCCGCAGCGTCACAAGTGGCCGCGACGCGCTCGGCGAGGTCACGATCCGACTCCGTTCGGCCGACGCACCCGACGGGCCGCAGGCGGTCGGCCACGGCGCCTCGACCGACGTGGTTCAGGCCAGCGCCAAAGCCTACATCGACGCGCTCAACCGACTCGCCGCCCGTGAAGCCGTGTTGGCCCACGGCGTCGAAACGCTCGTCGCCCGCGCCGTGTAACCTGCCAATTCTATTGAATAGAGGCGCAAGATGTCCGCTCGTTCTGGGCGTGTCGAAAGACGGCGGCGGTAGCTCTGTTCATGGATTCTGCGGCAGCGGACCGCTACCGCCCAGGCTCACCACGAACGGAGGTCGGCTGTCAGCCAGCAACGGCGCTGGACTGCCGTTTCATCATTCTGCGCTCCTCATTCTGCATTTTTCTTCCATCGCTCCTCGCTCCTCATTCTGCGCTCTGCCATGCCCCGGACCCTGTATCAGAAGCTGTGGGACGCCCACGCCGTCGAGACGCTCGCCACCGGCGAGACGTTGCTCTACATCGACCGCCACTTCGTCCACGAGGTGACCAGTCCGCAGGCGTTCGACGGGCTGCGGCTCGCCAATCGCCCGGTGCGGCGGCCCGATCTGACGTTTGCGACGGTCGATCACAACATCGCGACCCTGGCCGAGGATCGGTTGGAGATCCGCGATCCGCTCTCAAAGGCTCAGGTCGCCGCGCTGGAGTCAAACTGCCGACAGTTCGGCGTGACGTATTATGGCGTGGACAGCGAGCGGCAGGGGATCGTGCATGTGATCGGACCCGAACTCGGGCTCACGCTGCCCGGCCAGACGGTCGTCTGCGGCGATTCGCACACGTCCACCCACGGCGCGTTCGGCTCGCTCGCCTTCGGGATCGGCACCAGCGAGGTCGAGCACGTGCTGGCGACCCAAACGCTGCGCGTCATGCCGTCGAAAACGTTCGGGATCGAAGTCACCGGCACGCTTCGACCCGGCGTGACGGCTAAAGACATCATCCTGCGGACGATTCGCGACATCGGCACCGGCGGGGCGACGCGGCACGTGATCGAGTTTTATGGCGAAACGGTCCGCCGGATGTCGATGGCCGAGCGGATGACGCTGTGCAACATGGCGATTGAGGCCGGCGCAAAGGCTGGAATGGTCGCGCCGGATGAGACGACGTTCGCCTATATCGCCGCCGAGCACCGCCCGTTCGCCCCGACCGGTGCCGACTTGGCCGCCCGGATCGAGTCATGGCGCGACTTGGTCACCGACGACCCGGCGTCGTTCGACCGGCATCATCATATCGACGCCAGCACGCTCGAACCGCAGATCACCTGGGGCACCAGTCCGGGCATGACGACCGACCTCAGCGGCGTCGTCCCGCAGCCCGACGAGGTGCCGTTCGTCACGCCGGCCGATGTCGAGCGGGCGCTGACCTACATGGGCCTGACGGCCGGACAGAAGTTGGCCGGGCTGCCGGTCGATGTGGTCTTCATCGGCTCGTGTACGAACAGCCGGATCGAGGATCTGCGGGTGGCGGCGGCGATCTTCAGCGGCCAACGGGTCGCGCCCGGCGTCCAGGTTTTGGTCGTGCCCGGCTCGGTCGCGGTCAAGCGGCAAGCGGAGCGGGAGGGACTCGACGCGATCTTCCGCGACGCCGGTTGCGAGTGGCGCGAGGCCGGGTGCTCGATGTGTCTCGGGATGAACCCCGACCAGCTTCGCCCCGGTCAGCGCGCCGCCAGCACGTCGAACCGAAACTTCGAAGGCCGACAGGGTCAGGGCGGCCGGACGCACCTCGTCTCGCCCGAAACCGCCGCCGCCACCGCCCTCGCCGGTCACTTCACCGCCGCCGACGCCTGGGTCGCCGTCGAAGCCTGACTCTGTGCCGTCGAAGTCTGATCGTGTCTTGACTGTCGACGGACACGCGCTGGTGTTCTCCGTTCGTGGTGAGCCTGTCGAACCCTAAACCGCCGCACCACCGCCGCTATTCTCCGTTCGTGGTGAGCCTGTCGAATCCATGAACGGAGCCACCGCCGCGATCTGCAACCCGCGCCGCCTGATCCTGTTCACCTTTTCAGCCCCAACCGATGCAACCGTTTCAGACCGTCACCGGCCGCTTCGTCGCCCTCGACCGGGCCAATGTGGACACCGACCAGATCATGCCCGCACGCTACCTGAAGCGGATCGAGCGGACGGGCTACGGCGAGTTTCTGTTCACCGACATCGCCAAGAAAGCTGGCGCCCGCGACCCTGCATTCGCGCTTGATCAACCCGCCGCCGCCGGGGCGACGATTCTCGTCGGTCGCCAGAACTTCGGCTGCGGCTCGAGCCGTGAGCACGCCGTCTGGGGATTGGCCCAGGCCGGGTTCCGCGCCGTGATCGCGCCCCGCGTCGGCGAGACGCCGGGTTTCGCCGACATCTTTCGCGGCAATGCCTACAAGAACGGGCTGCTCCCGGTCGAAGTCTCAGCCGATTTTGTTGAGAAGCTGATGTCGGCAGGCACGGGCGAGGTCACGATTGACCTGCCAAGCGAAACGGTCACCGCCCATCTGCCCGACGGCGACGTGAGCGAACCGTTCGAGGTGTCCGCCGGGGCGAAACAGATGCTGCTCGGCGGACTCGACGAGATCGGCCTGACCCTCGCCCACGACGACACCATCGCCGCCTTCGAGCGCACCCACCCCACCACCGCCCCGCTCGCCGTCAACTGATCAACACTTGGCGACAGGGGGAAGCGGGGCAAGGCGTTCACTTGCGTCAGACGTTTGAATCCCATAGCTTAGACCTGAATCCAGTTGGCTGCCAGAGGTCGATGCTCAACCGCCGACCCCGCGTGCGATGCGGAGTCGGTTGTTTGCAACTGATAGGTGTCCAGTCATGAGTGTCCCTGAGCGATACTGGGGGTTTCCGACGCGAGCGGCGGTTGATTCGCTGTCCGCACGCTTCGGCCTCCGGAACGAGCCGTGGATGCAGGATTGGGAGTACATGGTCGCTGATGAATCGCGCCTCGAAGAGTTCTTGGCCGAGTTGGAAGGCGGTGATCTGACGGACGACGAGCGCTTCTTGCTTTCACAGACCGTCATGCAATGCTTTGAGAACTTGGCCAGCGAAGGTCGCGACGTCGCTGCAATGGACCAATGGCGACGGTTCGTGCGATTGATTCGCGCCCGCTCTGATCTCTATCTGTACACGCTTTGCTATTGGGCGGTCTTGGATTCGTCGCTCGAAGATGCTTTCCACATCAGCGGGCTGGTCAGACCCCTCTGGGCTGATCTCGAACCGGTTGCTGGTGAGGATGGATAACCAGCCGTCGCGCGCTGATACATTTGACCGCAGTTGAGGTTTCTGGCCCAACCGGAGAAGAGGATGAAGCGCGTCACAGGGATCGGCGGGATTTTCTTCAAAGCTAATGATCCGCAAGCGCTTGGTGCTTGGTACCGAGATCACCTGGGATTGGATGTGACCGACTGGGGCGGCGCCGTTTTCAACTGGGGCGGCCCCGGAAGCGAGCAAGGCACGACCCTCTGGGGTGCTTTCAAGAGCGATACGACCTATCTGGGGTCTGGCCCCGCCGGTTTCATGATCAACTTTCGAGTGGCAGACTTGCACGCGCTGCTCGCCGCGCTCCGAAGCGAAGGCTGCACCGTGGAAGACCGCATCGAAGAAACCGAGCACGGCAAGTTCGGCTGGGTGATCGACCCCGAAGGCAACAAAGTCGAACTCTGGGAGCCACCCACTGGACAATGATCTGCGGCCTGACAGTTCTTCGTTCAAGCCGACGCCACTTCGCAGCGCGGCTTCACTCGATTGGTAGCGATCATGCCGGAGCGACAGATGACTCAGCCAACCCCTCCCGTCCACAGCGACCCTGAGATCCTCGGCGGCACCCCCGTGTTCGTGGGGACACGGGTGCCATTTCAAACCCTGCTCGATTATCTGGAGGCTGGGGAGCCGCTGGACGAGTTCTTAGAGGATTTCCCGACCGTGAGTCGTGAGCAGGCGGTCGCGGGGTTGGAGGCGGCGAAGGATCGGCTGTTCGAGAGCGTCAAGGCCGCGTAGAGGCGAGATGCGTATTCTGCTCGACGAGTGTGTGCCCCGGCGGCTCCGGCGTGAACTGCCGGGGTTCGATGTTTCGACGGTGCCTGATGAGGGATGGGCGAGCCGTCGGAATGGGGATTTGCTTCGGCTGATGCTACAAGCCGGGTTCACGGTGTTCGTGACGATGGATCGGAACCTGAGCTACCAGCAGAACGTAGCGGCGGCCGGCGTGGCGGTGGTTGTGCTGCGCGCCCGCACCAATCGACTACAGGATCTCCTTGTATTGATGCCCGCAGTCCGCAACGTGGTGACTCGGGTGCTGCCGGGAGAGGTCGTCCACCTGACTCCCTAACTGTTAGGGGTCGGGAGATTGTGCGGGTCGTAGCGAAAGCGCTCAGGATGGATTTTGTAGTACTCGATCAGCATCTCAACCGGCGTTCGATGCTCAATGGCCCGCTGGCGAAGATAGTGGTTGTAGACGTAGCCGTAGTGCAGCATCGCCTCGGCCAACTCTGCCGCTGAGTCGAATCGTCGGGCTCGCAGCTCGCCGGTGATCCGACCATTGAACCGCTCGACCATTCCGTTGGTCTGCGGGTGACCCGGCGGGATCAACCGGTGCTCGATCTGATGCGCCTGACAGACCTGATCGACCAAGTGCCGGCCGGTCGGCTCTCGCTCGCCAGTACGACAGAATCGGTCGCTGAACTCCTTGCCGTTGTCGGTCAAGAGCTTCTCAATCACAATTGGTGAGTGCTCAATCAGCCGCTCCATGAATCCCTGGGCCGTGACGGCCTCTTTGTTGGGCAGGACTTCGAGATAGACGTAGCGGGTGGCCCGGTCGATAGCGACGTAGAGGTAGCGGTGGTGATCCTCATCGGCCATCTGCGGCAGGAACTTGATGTCCACGTGGAAGAAACCGGGCAGATACGCCTTGAACC
>JBBSVG010000080.1:0-8162 GCA_038233775.1 Bacteroidota bacterium
ACCTCGACGGCCTTGCCCATGTGCGGAATCCGCCGGGCGAAATAGCCGACCACCGACCCGGCGACGACGTTCAGATCCGTCGGTTTGAGCGTCGGCATCGACCCGATCTGGCCGAAGCGGGTCGCGACCCGGTTGAGCCGCTCGACATCGTTGCCCATCTCGTCGATCATCTCGAGCTGCCGCTCAGGCTCGGCGACGTAGAGCTTCATCACCTCGAGCCAGCCCAACAGCGCCGAGATCGGCGTCCCCAACTGGTGTGCGGTTTCTTTCGACAGGCCGACCCAGATTCCGCTCTGCTCGGATCGTTTGATGGTCGAGAAGCCGACGTAGCCGAGCAGGACGAAGCAGGTGCCGATCCCGATCAGCAGGTACGGGAAGCGCTGCAACTGCTGGACGAGGGCGGAATCGCCGTAATGAATCCGCTGCAAGGCGAGCGAATCGCCGGTCGGACCGATGTAGGCGATGACGAGCGGCGGGTGACGCCGGTCCATCTCGTCGATCAGCCGGAGCAATTCGGTCCGCTTCTCGGTCGGCGAGAGGCCCGACGGCAGCTCGATGTTCTTCGAATCGACCGGCTCGCCGTCGGCGCTGGTCTGGATGGCGGGGAAGTCGATGGACTGGACGATCCGGTCGAAGATGAACGAGATATCGCCCTCGATCTCCGGTTGCGTCAGGTGCTCCAGCGCGGCGCGCCAGAGGTCGGCCGTCTGCCGCTCGCGCGTCTGCAACCGCTCGACCAACCGTTGGGCCACGACCAGCGTCGCCCCGGCAATCGCAAGGGCCAGGGCGACCAACGCCAGCTTGAATCGACTCGACGAGCGGTAGGCGGCCATCGCGCTCACCCTTCGCCGACCAAGATCGTCTGCTCTCGGGCCGGGCCGACCGAGACGAGCCGGATCGTCGTGTCGCACATCTTTGCCAGCGCTTCCAAGTAGCGGCGGGCATTCGTCGGCAGGTCGTCGTAGTTGCGGATCTCGACCGTCGAGGAACGCCAGCCGGGGAAGGTTTCGTAGATCGGTTCGGCCGCTTCGAGCGACTTCAGGTCGGTCGGGTAATCCTCGGTCCGCTTGCCGCGAATCTGGTAGCCGGTGCAGACCTGAATCTCGTCGAACTCGTCGAGCACATCGAGCTTCGTCACGGCCACATCGGTGATCCCGTTGATCATGACCGCGTGCCGCAGGATGACGGCGTCGAACCAGCCGCAGCGTCGCGGGCGGCCGGTGGTGGTGCCGAACTCGTCCCACGGGTTGGCCCCGGTACCGCGCAGCCGGTCGCCGGTCGCGTCGTGCAGCTCGGTCGGGAACGGGCCGTTGCCGACTCGGGTCGCGTAGGCCTTGACGACGCCCGTCACCCGTGTGATCGCCATCGGCGGCAGGCCGAGGCCGGTGCAAGCGCCGCCGGTGGTCGGGTTGGACGACGTGACGAACGGGTAGGTGCCGTGATCGACGTCGAGCAGCGTCCCCTGGGCGCCTTCGAGCAACAGCCGCTTGCCCGCTTTGGCGGCGCGGTTGAGATAGACCGCCGTGTTCTTGACGAACGGGTCGATCTTCTCATCGAACGCGGTGTACTCGGCGACCATCTGCTCAACGTCGAGCGCGTCGGCGCCGTAGAGCGCGTGCAGCAGCCGGTTCTTCTCGGCCAGATTGCTGGTGATCTTCTCGCGCAGCACCTCGGGTTCGAGCAGATCGGCGATCCGAATCCCACTGCGGGCGACCTTGTCCACGTAGGCCGGGCCGATCCCGCGACCGGTCGTCCCGATCTTCGCTTCAGCGTCCAAGCTCTGCTCGCGAGCCTGATCGAGCAGCTTGTGGTACGGCATGATCAGGTGGGCGTTGTGCGAGATGAACAGCCGCCCGGTGATATCGACGCCCGCCGCCTCGACGGTCGCAATCTCGCTCAACAGCGCTTCCGGGTCGATCACGACGCCGTTGCCGATCACGCAGACGACGGTCGGGTGGAAGATCCCGCTCGGGATCAGGTGCAGCTTGTGCGTGGCACCGCCAAACGAAACCGTGTGACCGGCGTTGGCGCCGCCCTGATAGCGGGCGACGATATCGGCCGACTCGCTGAGCAGATCGACGATCTTGCCCTTGCCTTCATCGCCCCACTGGGCGCCGACGATGACCTGAACGGACATGGTGAGGGTCGTTTAGAGGGACGAAAAAGCCGCTCTCCGTCGGGCGCCGGGGCGCGGGGACGGGCGAGCGGCTGGCGAATCGGGTCCGGCGGTGCGCGCTATGCCGTGTACGAGGCGACGGCCGCATCGACGGTCGGGTGGGCGCCGAACACCTGACTCAATCGCGTCACGGTCAGCAGTTGATCGACCCGCTCGTTGGCAGCGGCCAGCCGCAGGTCGCCGCCGTTGTTCCGCATCGTCGTCAGTCCGCCGATCAGGATGCCCAGACCGGACGAGTTCAGGTAGCTGACGCCGGACAGATCGAGCACCACCTTGCGCTTGCCGCCATCGACCAGCCCGTGCAGCCGGTCGTTCAGCGCGGCGGCGTCGGGGCCGCCCATGACGGCGCCCGTCAGCGACAGCACCGTCACGCTGCCCGACTCGGTCCGTTCGGTGATCTCCATGCCCATCGTCTGGCCTCTGCGGTTGGCGGTGAATCGTCGCTCAGACCCGAGCGGTGGCGACCGCCGGCTTACGAGCCGGGGCGGCGACGACCACACGGGTCGGCGCGGTGGTCGTGCCATCGGCGTTGAGCACCGGGCGACCAGCTGCATCGGCGTCGGGATGGCGCTTCAGCCAATCGAGCACGATGGGCGCGGCGACGAAGATCGACGAGTAGGTGCCAAGCGACACGCCGATCAGCATGGCGAAGGCGAACCCGCGCACGGCCGGACCGATGAAGAGGAACAGGACCATGATCGCCATCAGGGTCGTCCCCGACGTGATGACGGTGCGCGAGAGCGTCGTGTTGATCGACCGGTTGAAGACCGTCTCGAGCGGTTCGTCTTTATAGACGCCCAAATACTCGCGGATTCGGTCGAACACGACGACCGTATCGTTGATCGAGTAACCGACGATGGTCAAGAACGCGGCAATGATCGATTGGTCGACCTCCAGCGGCAGCGTGTCGAACGCGCCGTGCAAGAGCGCGAACAGACCCAACGTGACGAGCACGTCGTGGAACAGCGCGACGACACCGGCGACCGCGTAGATCGGCTTGAAGCGGATCGCGACGTAGATCAGGATGACGATCAGGCCGCCGAGCACGGCGTAGATCGACGAAGTCCTCAGGTCGTCGGAGATCTTCGGACTGACCGCATAGAAGTTGCGAATCTCGACCGGGTTGGTCGCCATGTTGGCGCGAATCCGACCGGCCACGGCGTCGGCCACGCTGTCGGCCTTCTGCGTCTTGCCGGGGACGCGGACGAGGATGTCGGTGTCGCTGCCGAACGTCTTGATCTCGGCCCCCGGCAACGCGACGGCGTTCCGGACGTCATCGACCAGCGTGGCGCTCGGCTGGGCGAAGCGCAACTGCATCTCGGTGCCGCCCAAGAAGTCGATCCCGAAGGCAAGACCGCGAACGGCCAGCGCCCCGAGCCCGAGGACGAGCAGGACGAGCGAGATGAGGTAAGCCTTCCGGCGATTGCCGAGGAAGTCGTATTGGGTATGTTCGAACAGCCGCACGATCTGGGTTCCGATCTGGTAAGTAAAACAGCTCGCACACCGCGCCGGTCACCGGCGCGGGTGGTATCGGTGCGCGTCTCAGCCGAAGCTGACGCCCCGGCCCTCGCCCTCGGCTTCCGGGGTCTCGACCAGATTCTCCAGCAGCAACCGGGTGACGACCAGCGAGCAGAACAGCGTCGTCAGGATGCCGATCATCAGCGTCACGGCGAAGCCTTTGATCGGGCCGACGCCGAAGTTTGCCAGCACCATCGCCGTCAGCAGCGTCGTCAGGTTGCCGTCCCAGATCGCGCTTGCGGCCCGAGCGAACCCGGCCTCGACCGCCGCCCGCCGGGTCCGGCCGACCGCCTGTTCCTCGCGAATCCGCTCGTAGATCAGCACGTTTGCATCGACAGCCATGCCGATGGTCAGGATCACGCCAGCGATGCCGGGCAACGTCAGGGTCGCCCCAAGTCCGGCCATGACGGCCATGACGATAATCAGGTTGAACAGCAGGGTCAGGTTGGCGACCCAACCAGCGCCCCGGTAGTACATCACCATGAACAGGGCGACGACCACGAGCGCCAGCAGGAAGCTCCACAGACCGGAGCGAACCGAGTCGGCTCCGAGCGAGGCGCCGACGGTCCGCTCCTCGAGCACGTTGACCGGCGCCGGCAGCGCACCGGCTTTCAGCACGTTGACCAAGTCTCGCGCTTCGTTGATGTTCGACATCCCATCGATGCTCGAGTTGCCGCCGGTGATCTGCGACCGGACAACCGGGGCGGAGAAGACGACGCTGTCGAGCACGACGGCGATCTGCTTGTTGACGTTGGCCCCGGTGACCTCGCTCCAGCGCGAGGCGCCCTCCGAGTTCATCGACATCGAGACGCTCGGCTGGTTGAACTCGTCGAAGCTCTCGCGAGCGCTCTCGACAACCTTGCCGCCCAGTTCCGGCTCGCCGCCGCGAAGGGCGTAGAGGACGTTGAGTTCCTCGCCCGACTGCCCCGTCTCGGTCCGCGACGACCACGCGAACGTGACCGAGGCCGGAATTCGGTTGCGGACATCCGACTGGCGCAGGTAACGGTTGATCTGGTCGCGATCCGAGTGCTTGGCGATAAACGACGAGCGACCATACGGCTGCAGCACGCTGAGCAGCGGGTTCTGCTTGATCCGGTTGGCGCGGGTCGTGTCCTTCGGCGCGGTCGGGGCAGCGGCGACCGCAGTCGAGTCGGTCCGGGTCGAGTCGGACCGAGTCGAATCGGTTGCGGTCGAGTCGGCAGCCGAAGAGAACGTCGCGTCACCGGCAACGCCCGCTTGGGCGGCCAAGTAGCGGTTCAGATCCTCGATGGTTTGGTTGGTCGCCACCGGATCGGCCAACAGGCGGAACTCGAGACTGGCCGTCGCGCCCAACAGCTTACGGACGCGGTCGCGGTCCGACACGCCGGGCAGTTCGACGGCGATCCGCCGGGCGCCCTGCCGGACGATGGACGGCTCGGCGACGCCGAATTGGTCGATCCGGTTGCGGATGATGTTGATCGCCCGGCTGACCGCATCGGTCGTCTGGGTCGTCAGGTCGCTGATGATCTCATCGTTGGAGGCGCTGGCCCTGTCGCCGTAGTAGCGCGACAGCCGCATCTTCCCGTCGGCGAGCATGACCCGGCGGAAGTCGGCCATCGGGTCGTCGCTCTCGGCGGCGTCCTTGCGGAACTGCTCGAACCGGGTGGTGAAGTCGTCGTCCGGGTTGCGCGCCAGCTTCTCGAGCATCTGGATGGTGTTGACCTCCATCACGACGTGCATCCCGCCTTGCAGGTCGAGCCCGAGCTTCAGCGGTTTGCCAACGCCCTCGGCGGTCGCCGGGCGCCCGGCGAGGTACGTCGCCCGAGCATCAGGGGCCATTTCGGCCACTTTTCGGCTATCGAGCCAGGCCGAGACGGACGGCCACAGCAGGCCGATGGAAGCGAGCAGGACCAGCACGACGGCTGTCCACTTGACCGGATGTTTGCGCATACGAACTCTGAAGAGCGAGACAGAAGACCCGAAGCGGCCGTGACCGAGGGTGCAACCGGTCTGCGGGCGATGGGTTGGGTGGGCCGACGAAGGGCCGGAGAGGGAGACCGAGCGTGCCGCTGCCACTCAGGGGCGACACGTCCCGTATCAGCCGTGACGCGAGCGCATCGGCGACGGAACCGGCTTCGGCCAACGGAAGCCGCAAATATAGGGCGCATCGCCGGGCAAAGTCAATCGACACCGCGAACCGCTTGTCGGAAGCCGGGTTGCGTCGATCCGCTGCCTGTGCGTACCTTGCCGACTCAATCCCTGTTCTCCAGACCGCTTCGAGCAGAATCGCTATGACGACCGCCACGACGCTGCACCGCTCGCTTCTCCGCACCCCGCTCGCTTGGCAGACCGCCGCTGTCGTCGGTTTTGCCGCGCTGACGGCCGTCGGCGCCCAATTGGTTGTGCCGACGGAGCCGGTGCCGTTCACGCTACAGACGCTCGTGACGCTGCTGGCCGCCGCGTTTCTCGGTCGCGGTCGCGGTGCCTTCTCGCAGGCGCTCTACCTGATCGGCGGACTGGCGCTGCCCGCGTTCGCCGGCGGAACATTCGGCCTCGCAGTGCTGACCGGGGCAACCGGCGGCTACCTGCTTGCGTTGCCGCTGGCCGCCCTCGTCGTCGGCCATTTGCTCGGCGGAAGCGGCAGCCGGGGTCTCGTCTCGACGGTCGTCTCGCTGCTAGCCGGGGTTGTCATCATTCTGGGTCTCGGCTGCCTCTGGCTGAAACTCGCGCTGCACCTGCCGTGGTCGGTCGCGTTTGCCCAAGGTGTGGCGCCGTTCATCGGCTGGGAATTGGTCAAGGTGGCCGCCGTCACCGCGCTCGTGCAGCCGTTCCGAGCCGCCCGCGCGGCGTGAGGCCGATCCGCCGACTGCTGCTGATCAAGCTGCGCGGCATCGGCGATGTGGTCCTCTCGACGGCGCTGATCGAACCGCTTCGGGCCGGACTGCCGGGCGTCGAGATCGACTTCGCCACCTCGCCGCCGTGTGACGATCTGCTCGCGCCGCTGGTCGACCGGGTGCTCGTCTATACTGCCGGTGAAGATGCCGGTTGGCTGCGCGGGTTGCGCCGGGCGAAATATGACGCGGTGCTCGACCTGATGGGCAACCCCGGCACGGCGCTGTGGACCCGTCTGACCGGCGCGCCGATCCGGCTGGGCGTCCGCCGACCGCGCCGAACGTACGCCTACACGACGGCGCTGCCGCCCGAACCGCACCTGCCGGTCGTCGAGCAGGAAGCGCGGATGCTGGACGCGCTCGGCATCGCCCGGCCGTCCCGGATTCGGTTGCCCGACCCGACCGATGCCGCCGACCGAGCGCAGGCTGCGGAGGAGCTTCGACCGGCCCGAGCGCTCGGCAAGCCGCTGTTGGGTGTGATTGTGGGCGGTGGCTGGCCGGCCAAACGGTGTCCGCCTGAGACGCTGGCCGAGTTGGGCGCGGCGGTCGCCGTGAGCCGCGACGCTGTCCCGGTTGTCCTGTCCGGTCCCGACGACACGGCCGACGCCGACCGACTCGAAGTCGAGTTAAATCGATTGTTGTCGGACGGAACGCCGGTCGTCCGTTTGCCGCCGACGACGCTCCGCCGGACGGTTGCGCGTTACGGTGCGCTCGACGCGGTGCTCGTCAACGATTCCGGGCCGATGCATCTGGCGGCGATGTCGGGCGTGCCGCTGGTCGGGCTGTTCGGTCCGACCCGACCCGAGAGCCACGCGCCCGTTTCGCCGGTTGCCCGTGCGGTGCAACATTTGTCGCCTCCGTGCGTCCCGTGTGAGTTGCTCCGCTGTCCCTGGCCCGAGGCGCCGACCGACGGGTCGATCCGGCATCAAGCCTGTTTTCGCGACCTCCCGCTCGCCGACGTTCTGGCCGCCTTCGCTGCCATCTGGCCCCGCTCTCCCCGCCCCGATCATGTCACCGCCCGAGACCCCGTCTGAGGATCGGCCCCACGGTCTGCCCCGCTGGGTGCAGCGGCTGACCCGTCGCCGAGCGCAGGCTGATGCGCCCGACGTGTCGGCGGCCCGGACGATTTTGCTGGTTCGGCTGGGTAAGTTGGGCGATCTGATCGTCAGCACGTTCGTCTTCGCCGCCTTGCGCCAAGCGGCACCGAACGCCCGGCTCGTGCTCTTGACGCTGCCGCGAGCGGCACAGTTGTTTCCGCCCGACCATCCCGACCTCGACGCGGTCCTGACCTTCGACCGCCGCCACCTGCCCGGCCTCGCCCGCGAGCTGCGCCGGTTGCGCCCCGATCTGCTGCTCGATCTGAACGACACGCCATCGACCACGTCGGCGCTGATCTCGCTCGTCGCCGGGGCGAAAACGGCGGTCGGGTTCGACTTCGACGAAACGCGACACGCTTTCCACCGGACCGTTCCGGTCGCCGACAAGACCCGGACGCACGTCGTCGACCGACTGGCCGACCTGCTCCGCTCGGTCGGTGTGGCGGTCGATCAACCGCATCCCCGGCTGGTCATCAACCCGACCGCCGAGCGCGACGTGGC
>JBBSVG010000081.1:0-8116 GCA_038233775.1 Bacteroidota bacterium
GACGGCGACGGCAACGCCATCGGCTGGATCGGCACCAGCACCGACATCGACGACCAGCGCGCGGCTCAGGAGGGGTTGCAGTTTCTGGCCGAGGCGAGCGTGTTGCTCAGCAGCTCGCTCGATTACCCGAAAACGCTGACGTCGGTCGCCGGGCTGGCCGTTCCGCACCTAGGCGACTGGTGCTCGGTGGACATTGTGGACGAGGCGACAGGCGAGGTGCGGACGCTCGCCGTCACCCACATCGATCCCAACAAGCTGGCGCTGGCCCGCGAGCTGAACCGTCGATTCCCGCCCGACCCGAACGCGCTGACCGGTGTGCCGCAGGTGATCCGCTCCAGCCAACCGGAACTCGTCAGCGAGATCACCGACGAGATGCTCACGGCGACCGTCCGCGACAAGAAGCAGTTGAAGCTGGTCCGGCAGCTTGGGCTGAGGTCGTATATGTGCGTCCCGATCACAGCCCGCGAGCGGGTGCTCGGCGCGATCTCGCTCGTCGCCGCCGAGAGCGGGCGGCGCTACGGACCGGCCGATCTGGTGCTGGCCGAGGATCTGGCCCGCCGGGCCGGTGTGGCTATCGACAACGCCCTGCTCTACGCCGAGGCGCAGGCCGCCGAGCAGGAAGTGCGGACGCAGTTCGAACTGGTCGAGGCGAGCAACCGCCGCTTGGCCGAGCTGAACGACGAGTTGCAGCGGGCCAGCGCCGTCAAGAACAACTTCCTCTCGACCGTCAGCCACGAACTCCGCACGCCGCTGACCTCGATCAAATCGTTCAGCAAGATCCTGCTCGGCGACGTGGATCGCGGCCGGCTGAACAAGAGTCGGCAGCACGAGTTTTTGGCGATCATCAACGACGAGTGCGACCGGCTGACCCGGCTGATCAACGATGTGCTCGACATCGCCAAGATGGAAGCTGGCAAGATGAGCTGGGCCGAGGCGCCGGTCGATCTCGGCGCGAGCGCCCAGAAAGCCGCGTTCACGCTGCAACCGGTCTATGAAGCGAAAGACGTCCGCTTGCTGATCGATTCACCGACCGACCTGGCGCCGCTCTGGGGCGACGAGGACAAGCTGCAACAGGTGGTGACGAACCTGCTCTCGAACGCGCTGAAGTTCACCCCGACCGGCGGCGAGGTTCGGCTGCGTGTCGCGCCGCGTCGCGCTGGTGAGGTGCCGCTGCCCGCCTCGGCCCCGGCGGCCGATCTGCTGCTCGACGGGACTCTGGACCCGTCGCTGCTGCCAGCGGCCGACCCGCAGACCGGGTTCCTCGAGTCGCTCGCTGGCGGGGCCGAGCATCCGGTGCTCCACGTCTCGGTCGCCGATACCGGGATCGGGATCGCGCCCGACAATCTTGCCCGCGTGTTCGACCAGTTTCAGCAGGTCGCCAGCGACGCGCTGCTTGACAAGCCGAAGGGGACCGGCCTCGGCCTGTCGATCTCGAAGCACATCGTCGAGCACTACGGCGGCCGGATCTGGGTCGAGAGTCGGCTCGGTCACGGCAGCACCTTTCATATTTTGCTGCCGATCCCGCCGCCCCGGTAGCGCCCCGTTTTCTGCCGACGTTGGTTTGCCCGCCGCCGCCCCATCCGCTGCCCCGAGGTTCTGTGGATTCCCCGCTCTCGCTCGCCCCGCCGCTGATCGCCATCGCGCTCGCCATCGGCACCCGGCAGGTCTATTTGTCGCTGTTCGTCGGCATCTGGCTCGGGTGGACGATTCTGTCGGGGATGAACCCGCTCGTCGGCTTGGGCGCGGCGCTCGACGGCTGCGTCGCGACGTTCAAAGACCCCGGTGACGCGAAAGTCATCCTCTTCAGCGCGCTGATCGGCGGACTGATTCGGCTGACGGAAGTGTCCGGCGGCGTCTCGGGCTTCGTCCGTTGGGTGACGGATCGCGGCTGGGTCCGCTCGGCTCGCGGCGCGGGATTGCTCGGCTGGGCGCTCGGGTGTCTGATCTTCATCGAGTCGAGCATTACGTCGCTGGTGACCGGCGCCGTCATCAAGCCGCTGGCCGACCGGTTCGGGATGAGCCGGGCCAAACTGGCGTACATCTGCGACGCGACCTCGGCGCCGATCTGTATGCTCATCCCGCTCAACGCTTGGGGCGCGTACACGCTGCGGCTCGTTTCGGAGCAGGGCGGCGCCGATCCGCTTGGGTTGCTGGTGCGCGGCGTGCTGCTCGATTTCTACGCGATCATCGCCATCATCCTCGTCCCGCTGTTGCTCCACCCGCGCTTCGAGTTCGGGCCGATGCGTCGGGTCGAGGGCGAGGCTCGGTCGGGTGCCGACCCGTCGCGGATCGCGGAAGCGCCGATTGAGCTTGGCGACCGGCCGCAGCGGGCGCGGAACATGGTCGTCCCGCTGGCCGTGATGGTGCTGACGATGCCGCTTGGGCTCTACGCGACGGGCCGCGCCGCCGGGGCGACGGGCAGCTTAACCGCCGTGATGAGCGCCGGCAGCGGCTCGACGAGCGTCTTCTGGGCGGTTCTGCTCGCCATCGTGACCGCCGTGGTGCTCTATCTGGGCCAGCGGTTGATGCGGCTGCCCGAGGCGACCGACGAGACACTTCGCGGCGCTGGCGACTTCATCGGCCTCGCGCTCTTGATGATCCTCGCCTTCGCCCTCGGCGCGGTCTGCAAGGAACTCGGGACCGGCCGTTACGTGGCGAATCTGGCCGCCGGGGCGCTCTCGCCGTGGAGCATCGCGCCGCTGATTTTCTTGGCCGCCGGGGCGACCGCCTTCGCCACCGGGACGAGTTGGGGGACGTTTGCCATCTTCATCCCGATTGCCCTGCCCGCCGCCGTCGCGCTCGGTGCCAGCCCAGCGCTCTGTCTGGGCGCCGTTCTTTCGGGCGGCGTTTTTGGCGACCACGCCTCGCCGCTGTCCGACACGACCATTGTCGCCTCACTCGCCGCCGGGTGCGACCCGATCACCCACGTTCGGACGCAACTGCCCTACGCGCTCGTCGGCGCCGCGATCAGCACAGCGCTGTTCGGTCTGGTCGGCGTGATCCTCCGCTGAAGCAATCGACCCCGACCGGCATCGCCAATCGGGGTCGCGGAATCTTGCCGAAGAAAAGCCACCTCAAAGCGCTCTCC
Organism: Bacteroidota bacterium; assembly: GCA_038233775.1. Lineage (GTDB taxonomy): Bacteria > Bacteroidota > JBBSVG01 > JBBSVG01 > JBBSVG01 > JBBSVG01. Next base: position 3,089 of record JBBSVG010000081.1, read on the forward strand.
GTTCGTGGTGAGCCTGTCGAATCCACAACGGAGCCGCTGACGCCGTCCGCGTCAGAGGGTCGTGCGGAGCGACAACTGGTGCAGGCTGCCGACCGCGCTGTACGACGTAAAGGCGTAGTCGAGGATGTACGCCCGCCACGTCACACCGGCGCCAAACGAGAGTCCGGCCAGATCGAGCGCGGAACTGCCGTCGGTTCGCAGCGCCTCGCGCCGGTTGTTCAGGTAGCCGACCCGCAGTCGCAGCGGCGGCGCGGGCGTTAGCTCGGCACCGACGGAGAAGCGGCCCAGCCGGTCGCCCAACGAGTTCGCCTCGCCGTTGATCCGGTGCAGCCCGGCGTCGATGGTGATGGGCAGGTGCGTCAATTGCTTCGAGACGCCAAGTTCGAGCGACAGCGGCAGGCTTTCCTTCTCCGAGCCGTAGCTCGTCAGTTGCGTCCCCAGATTTCGCAGGCTGGCGCCGACGGTGAAGCCCTGCGTCGGGACGGTGTAGAGCGCGCCTAAATCGGCCGCGATCCCCGACGACGAGGCATCTTTGGCGAGCCCGGAGTAGATCAGCGAGCCGCTCAGGCCGAGTCGGAGGTTCGTCAGCGGTTCGTAGCCGTAGCCGAGCGTGAGCGCCATTTCTTGCGCGCTGAACGTCCCGAGCGCATTGGCGTTCTCGTCGGTCTCGTCGAACTGACCGTAATTCGTGTAGCGCAAGCCGACGGCGAGGCTGCCGATCCGGGGCAGCGTCCGGCCATAAGCGAGGAAGCCGGACTGGATATCGGTGACGTGATTCTGATACGACACCGACGCCTGCCGGTCGATCCCCGGTCCGATGGCGGCCGGATTGTAGAACAAACCGGTCACGTCGTCCTGTCGCGCGACGAACGAGCCGCCCATCGCCGCCGCACGGGCGCCCGGCTCGGCCAGCAGGAAATCATAGACGGCACCACCGGCGCCCTGCGCCCGCGAGACGCCCGCAGGCGCAAGCGCTGCCACCACAAGGCCACAGACAAAGGCGCCGCTCGGCAAGCGACGGGTTGAACGTTTCATCAGGCAGGCTCCCTCTGGCGACACGGATGCTGGGTGGATGCGGAACGCCCGCCGCCTTGCAAGGATCGGTCCCGCCGAACCGCTTGCCGGGCAGCGGAGCGGGTTCCGGCGGCATGTTTGTTGACGATCCGCCCGCTCCCGTGTCGGTTGTGACAAGCCGACCGTTGGCTTATCTTGGCGCCCCAACCGGGTCCGCCGTCGCCCTGTACTTGAGTCCGCGTCGTCCGAATCGGTTCGACGCTTCCACGGAAATCTCCAAAGCTATGTTGAAGTTTCTGACGAAACTGTTCGGGACGAAGCACGAGAAAGACGTCAAGCTCCTGTTGCCCATCGTCGAGGAGATCAACGCCCACGTCGCGACCTACGAGTCGTTCACCGACGAGCAGTTGCAGGCCAAGACGACCGAGTTCAAGGCGTTCCTGCGGGAAGAATCGGCCGAGATCGAGGCCGAGATCGCCGCAGTCCGCGAGCAACTCGCCGCGCCGGAACTCGAACTCGACGCGCGCCAGACGCTCCACGCGGAACTCGACCGGCTGAACAAGGAACTCGACCAAACCATCGAGAGCGTTCTGCGCGAGATCTTGCCGGAAGCGTTCGCCGTGATGAAGGAGACGTGCCGTCGCTTTCTGGGCAAAACATGGCTCGCTGGCGGCTCGCCGGTCACGTGGGACATGGTTCCGTACGACGTGCAGCTGATCGGCGGCATCGTGTTGCACCAGGGCAAGATCGCCGAAATGCGGACCGGTGAGGGCAAGACGCTCGTCGCCACGCTGCCGATTTACCTCAACGCCCTACCCGGTCGCGGCGTCCACATCGTCACGGTTAACGATTATCTGGCCCGGCGCGACTCCGAGTGGATGGCGCCGTTGTTCGAGTTCCACGGGCTGACCATCGGCTGCTTGGACACGACCGAGCCAAACTCGCCCGAGCGCCGCGCCGTCTATCGCTACGACATCACCTACGGGACGAACAACGAGTTCGGCTTCGATTACCTGCGCGACAACATGGCGCAGCAGGTCAGCGATCTGGTTCAGCGCGGGCACAACTACGCCATCGTGGACGAAGTGGACTCCGTCCTGATCGACGAAGCGCGCACGCCGCTGATCATTTCCGGGCCGACCCGGCAGGACACTGGGATGTACGCCGAACTCAAGCCGCGCGTGGATCGGCTGGTGACGGCGCAGAAGAAGATGGTCGCCGAGTATGTCGCCGAGGCCGAACGGCGGCTGTCGAACGAAGACCGCGAGGGCGCCGGACTTGCCATGCTCCGGGCGAACCGGGGGTTTCCGAAAAACAAGCGGCTGATCAAGCTGCTCGGCGAAGTCGGCAACAAGCGGTTGATGCAGCAGGTCGAGAATGAGTATCTGCGCGACAACTCGCGACGGATGCCGGAGGTCGACGAGCCGATGTATTACGCCATCGACGAGAAGAACCACTCCATCGACCTGACCGACAAGGGGCGCGAGACCCTCGCTGCCGCCGGTGAGGACGCCGATATGTGGCTCTTGCCCGACGTCGGCGAGGCGTTCGCCATCATCGAGAGCGATCCGCGTCTGGACACCGCCGGTCGGCAGCAGCAGAAAGATGCGCTGGCGAAGGTCTATGCCGAGCGCGGCGAGCAGATCCACAACGTAACGCAGATCCTGCGCGCCTACTCGCTTTACGAGCGGGATCAGGAATACATCGTGACGGCCGACGGCAAGGTCCACATCGTTGACGAACACACCGGCCGCGTGCTCGCCGGGCGGCGCTACTCCGACGGGCTGCATCAGGCCATCGAAGCCAAAGAAGGCGTGCGGATTCAGGAAGCGACGCAGACGTGGGCGACCGTTACGTTGCAGAACTACTTCCGCATGTACAAGAAGCGCGGCGGTATGACCGGTACGGCCGAGACGGAAGCGGGCGAGTTCTACGAGATCTACAAGCTCGACGTCGTCTCCATCCCGACCCACCGGCCGATCCGACGGGCCGACGGGCAGGACACGGTCTATCGTTCTAAGCGCGAGAAGTACAACGCCGCCATCGACCTGATCGACGAGATGCGCAAGAGCGGTCGGCCGACGCTGGTCGGGACGACGTCGGTCGAGGTGTCAGAGACGCTGAGCCGTCTGTTGCAGCGGCGCAGCGTGCCGCACAACGTCCTCAACGCCAAGCAGAACGAGCGCGAGGCCGAGATCGTCGCCGGGGCCGGACAGATGGGCGCCGTGACCATCGCCACCAACATGGCTGGTCGCGGAACCGACAAAACGCGCGGCCCCGGCGTCGCCGAGGCGGGCGGGCTGCACATTCTGGGCACCGAACGACACGAGTCGCGGCGGATCGACTTGCAGTTGCGCGGTCGCGCCGGTCGGCAAGGCGATCCCGGTTCGTCGCAGTTCTTGGTCTCGCTCGAGGACGACCTGATGCGGCTGTTCGGGTCGGATCGGATCGCCCGAATCATGGACTCGATGGGGATGGAAGAGGGCGAGGTCATCGAGCATCCGATGGTGACCAAGTCCATCGAGCGGGCGCAGAAGCGGATCGAAGAGCAGAACTTCGCCACTCGCAAGCGGCTGCTGGAGTACGACAACGTCATGAGTTCGCAGCGCGAGGTGATCTACGACCGCCGCCGCCATGCGCTCTCCGGCGAGCAGTTGCAGGACGACATCCTGATCATCCTGCGCGAGACGCTGGCCGGGATAGTCGCCACCCATCAGCCGAATGGTGATCTCGACGGGCTCGAGGCCGAGATGCTCCGCTCGTTCATGGTCGATATTGACCTTGACCGGAACACCTTCGCCCGGATGTCGGAGGACGCGCTCGTCGATCACGTGTACGACCAGGCGGTCGGGTTCTACCGGCGTAAGGAAGAGATGATCGGCGCCGAGCTGATGGCCGATCTGGAGCGTGTCGCGACGTTGCAGGTGATCGACGAGAAGTGGCGCGACCACCTGCGCGAGATGGACGATCTGCGCGAGAGCATCCACCTGCGCTCGTTTGGGCAGAAAGACCCGCTGCTCGAGTACAAGGGCGAGGCGTACCGGATGTTCATCGCGCTGATGGACGACATCAATCGCGACGTGCTCGGGCTGGTGTTCAAGGCGTTTCCCCGGCAGTCGGCCCCGCCGCCGCAACCCCGACCGATGCCCAAGTCCGTCGCTTCGCACCCGGCCCCGGCCCGACCGGCACCCGACCCGATGTCGTCGCCGATGGGTGCGCCGGTTGTCCCGCCACCTGCGGTCGGCAGCGACGACGATGGCGCCGGGATGGACGAGTCGTTCGACGAGACGCCCGCGCCGCAGCAGCGCCGTCCGCCAGCGCCGTCCATCGTCGCCCCGAGAAAGAATCGCGACGCGAAGAAGCGCTGACCGAGACCGCCTCGATGTGATGTCACCGGGCCGGGGGATGCGTCCTCCGGCCCGGTGCGTTTAGCGCCCGACGGACGGTCACGACACCGGGCACCGCTCCTGCTGCTGCCTCCTATGGTGGGCAGTCACGAGTGACTTGATTCGCGCTAACCATCTGTTTATAAGAATATTGACCGCATGGTCTCTTATTTGCCACAGGGGCCGACGGTTCCGCACCCGACCGATGCTGCCCGCCACGATTCCCTGAGCTGACCCGTATGTCTCTTCGCACCGCCTTGAGGATGTTCGGCCTCGTGCTACTGCCCGGCCTGACCCTCGGCCCTGTCGTTTCGTCCGCCCAGTCCCCGTCGGCCTCGAGCCGAGCCGCTGTCGCACCGGAAGACGGACAGCCGGTGCCGGTGCTCAAGCCGGGTCGGCCGGGCCATTTGCTGCTCGAAATCACGCTGCCGACGGCCGACGTGCAGACCACGCTCGACCGGTTCGCCGCCGACCTCAACGGTCCGACCCGGACCGCCGAGGCTGGCCGCTCGAGCCTCGCCGACGTGTTGATGCCGCTGCACTACACGCTCCAGGGCGAGATCGTTCGGGCGACGGTCGTCCAAGCCGACCAGACGGCGCTGCCGCTCTCGATGAACGTCCCAGCCGA
>JBBSVG010000082.1:0-8106 GCA_038233775.1 Bacteroidota bacterium
CATCGTGCCGGGCGCGACCGGGTGACCTTCCGCCTGCAACTGTTCGATCAACTCCAGCCCGTACAGGCACACGGCCCGCTCGGGTCCGCCGTGGTGCTTGCGGTCGTCCTGCCAGTCGCCGGTGAAGCCGTTCAGGCCAAGAAACGCCGCCTCGACCGGTCGCTTCGGCACGCCACCGTTGGACAGGTTGAGCTGGGCGACGCGGCCTGAACTGGTTGATTCGTGCATGGTTCCGCCTTCAATCAACTTGATGAAAGTACAAGACTTCTGTCGCAAGCGTGTCGAAGGGCGACGGCGGTGGCTCCGTCCATGGATTCGACAAGCTCACCACGAACGGAGATCAACTGTATCGGCACATTGCCTTGCGAGACTCAGAAAACGGGGTCAGCGAGTTGGGTGAGGCGATTTTTGGAGGCTTGATCGACCTCGGCGTGGAGCGAGTTGCCGTGGCTGTCCATCGTCACGATGGCGGCGAACCCGTCGGTATCGAGCTGCCACATCGCTTCCGGAATCCCGAACTCGTCGAGAAAATGCACGCCGCTGACGCCGGTGATGGCTTGGGCATAGACCTGCGCCGCGCCGCCGATGGCGTTCAGATACACCGCGCCCGACTCGGCCAGACCGGCGAGCGTCTTCGGTCCCATCCCGCCCTTGCCGATGACCAGCCGGACGCCGAACTTTTTCAAAATATCGGCCTGATACGGCTCCTCGCGGATGGAGGTCGTCGGTCCGGCGGCCTTGACGTGCCAGATGCCGTCGGCGTCTTTGAGCATGACCGGGCCGCAGTGGTAGAGCGCCGCGCCGGCCAGATCGACGGGCGAATCGTGGCTCATCAAATGCTTGTGCAGCGCGTCGCGGCCGGTGACCATCGGGCCGGACAGCACGACCACGTCGCCGACGCGAAGCTCGCGCACCTGCGCCTCGGACACCGGGGTTTGCAGATGAACCTCGCGGCCGGTCGTCGGGATGCCGCTCTCGGCGGCCATTCGGCGCGGTTCGGTCTCGTCGCGGTACAACCAGCGGCGAATCGCGCCGGTTTCGGGATCAAGCACGACGCCCAACCGCCGGTACGCCCAGCAATTGTAGGCGACCGAGACGTAGAACGAGGCCGGCAGCCGGTTTAGCGCGCCGATCTTGCACCCCATCAGCGTGACTCGTCCGCCGAAGCCCATCGTCCCGATCTCGAGCGTGTTGGCCTTGTCGAGCACGTACGCTTCCAACTCGGCCAACTCGGGGTTCGGGTTGACGTCGTCCAGATCGCGGAAGAGTTGCTGCTTGGCCGCCGTGTAGCCCGAGGTCCGGTCGCCGCCGACGGCCACGCCGATGAATCCGGCCGAGCAGCCTTGCCCCTGCGCTTGATAAACCGCGTGCAGGATGCACTTCCGTACGCCGTCCAGATCGCGCCCGGCCTTGCCGACGCCGGGTAACTCGGCGGGAAGCGCGTACTGAATGTTCTTGTTTTCGCAGCCGCCGCCTTTCAGAATCAGCTTGATCTCGATCTCGTTCTGCGCCCACTGCTCGAAGTGCATCACCGGCGTGCCGGGGCCGAGGTTGTCGCCGGAGTTCTGCCCGGTGAGTGAATCGACTGAGTTTGGCCGCAGCTTGCCCGCTTTGGTCGCGTCCGAAATCGCCCGACGGATCTCGGCTTTCATCGCGATCTGATTCGTGCCGACCGGCGTGTGGATCTCGAACGTCGGCATCCCGGTGTCCTGACAGATCGGCGAGACGAGATCGGTCGCCAGATCGACGTTCTGGTTGATCGTCGCGAGTGCCAAGCCCGATTGAGAGCCGCCGGTTTCGAGCGCGGTCGCCCTCACGATGGCGCGGCGGACGTCGCTCGGCAGGTTGGTGCTGGTCTGGACGATCAGTTGATAGACGCTGTCGTAGAACGAATCCATGAAAAATCGGGTCTCGGGTTGACGGTCGGCAGAGTGCGACCCGACGCCGCAAGCGATGGTCCGAACTCCAGCGTAATGGTCGCCCCGAGTCTGCACCGGGACGATGTGAACCGCGTTGCTTGATGAGCGCGGTGCTTTCGGCAAAGCTTTCGGCAAATCGGGGCACCGGCGCGGTGTTTGACCCGCGCACCGGTCTCACCGACAGACAAAAGGGCGGATTCGTGCGCGTGCTCGCGATGCTGGTGGCGGCGATTGGGTTGCTCGTCGGCGTCGCCGGGGCGCAGTCGCGGCCCGAGCCGAGACGGGCCGCGCCCAACGGCGCCCGCGTCGGCGAGTCGCGGTTGCGCTCCATCGAGATCGACGGGCCGCATTCGGTGCCGACCGCCCGGCTCGTCGGCTGGACCGGGCTGACGGTCGGTGCCCGGCTGCCGCGCCCGCGCTGGCCCGAATCTGTCAACGGCGCCGAGACGCTCGTTTGGCGGCGACTGGCCGAATCGGGTTTTCTTTATGCGGCCCGACCGGTCGGTTTGCTCGACTTCTCGCCCGATTCGACCGAGGTCACGCTGCGGTTGAGCGTCGAAGAAGGCGGCGAGCCGTTGCCGCTGTCGTCGCTCGATTGGGTCTCGGCCGATTCGCTCGGGCTGCCGTCCGAAGCGCTCCGCTCGGCGATGGACACGCGGGTTGGTCGGCCGCTCGACTGGACCGCGCTCGAACGCGATCTGGCCGCGATGACGGCGTCGCTCTCGGCCGCCGGGTTCCCGCTCGCCGCCGTGACGGTCGAATCGCTGACGCTCCGAGACAGCGGCGGCGTGGCCCTGACGCTGCGGCTCGACCGGGGCGGGCGCGTCTCGCTCTCGGAAGTCACCGTCGTCGGCAACACCAGCACGCGGCGCTCGGTCATCCTGCGGGAAGCCCGACTCCGACCCGGCGAGCCGTTTTCGGACGAGGCGTTCGGTCGAATCCGCGAGCGATTGGACCGAACCGGCTACTTCACGTCGGTCGCCGAGCCGCAGCTCTATGTCACGCCGAGCGGCGAAGCGGGCGTCCGGCTGGCGGTCGAGGAGGGTGGGACGACGGGGTTCGACGGGATCGTCGGCTACAACCCCGGCGATCCGGCGACCGGTCGAAAAGGCGAGCTGACCGGTTTGTTGAACCTCAACGTCCGCAACCTGCTCGGCACCGGACGCCGCCTGTCGGTTCGCTGGGAACAGGAGCCGCGCGCCAGCCGGTCGCTGGCTTTTGGCTACACCGAACCGTGGGTCGCCGGGCTGCCGGTCGATCTGTCCGGCTCGTTCGGCGAGCGGCGACAGGATTCGAGCTACGTGCGGCGCGATCTGAAAGGAACCGCCACGCTCCGACTCGGCGAACGCGTCTCGGGCGACCTGACGGCCAGCCGCGAATCCGTCGCCCCAACGCTCAATACCTATTTGGCCGATCTGGCCGACCGCGCCATCTTCCCGGTGCTCGGTTCGCAGACCGTTTTCACCGGCGCCGCGCTTCGCTTCGACAGCCGCGACAGCCGGTTGAATCCGCGACACGGCGTCACGCTCGTCAACAGCTACGAACTCGGGCGCAAGCGGATCTCGCTGCCCGACACGCTCCGGGTGCTGCAACCGAGTCTGCTGGAGAGTGTGACCATCAACCGGTTGGTCGTCGATGGCTGGGGCTATATCCCGACGTTTCGCCGCCAACTGATCGCCATCGGCCTGCACGGCGGCGCGGTGCGGACCGATCAACTCGACCGGAGCGATCTGTTCCGGTTGGGCGGGACGAACACGCTGCGCGGCTACCGCGAGAACGAGTTCGAGGCCGACCGGTTCGCCTATCTGAACCTTGAATACCGGCTGCAACTGGCCCGAGATTCCTACACGTATCTCTTTAGCGATCTCGGCTATCTCCGCTCACAGGCGCAAGATGCGACCGGCCTCGCCTCGTCCCCGTCGTTCCGGCCGACCGAGTTGCACCGGACCGGCGTCGGCTTCGGCATTCGGCTTCGCAGCGGGCTTGGGATCATCGGCGTCTCGTATGCGCTCGGCGACGAGAAGCGGCAGTTCACCCGTGGCAAGATCCACTTCGGGCTGATCAATGAGTTCTGAACCTGCGTCTTCGCGAATGGCCGGTTGGCTCGAGGCAACCCGACCGGGCAACGTCGCGATGGTCGGCCTCGCGGTCCTGATCGGCGGCTGGACGGCCGGGGCGGACGACGGACTTCAACTCGCGGCTGCCGCTGGTTCGGCGATGCTGATCGGCGCCGCTGGCAACATCGACAACGACCGCTGCGACCTCGCCATCGACCAGCTCAACCGGCCGACTCGCCCGCTGCCGTCCGGCCGATTGAGCGATGTCGCCGCCCGTCGCTTGGCGCTCGGGTTCGCAGCGCTCGGGCTGCTGCTGAGTCTGCGGCTCGGCGCGTCGGGAGCGGCCGTCGCGGCGGTCGTGACGGCCGGGCTGTGGAGCTACAACCGATGGTGGAAGCGGCTGCCGCTTGTCGGGAACCTGACGGTCGCCGCCATCGTCGCGCTCTCGCTCGTGTACGGCGGACTCGCTGGCGCCGAATGGGCCAAAACCGCCCTCGCAGCCGTTCTGGCCGGGTTGCTGACGCTCGGGCGCGAGATTTTGAAGGACATCGAGGACCGTTCGGGCGATGCGGCGCTCGGCTTGCGGACGTTGCCCGTCGTCTTCGGCATCCGCCCGGCGCTCGCCGTCACGACCGCCATCCTCGCCGCGACGATTTTGGTCTCTGGTTATCTGTTATTGCACCATAAAAAACAATATCAGATCGGGTTGATCGGGGCGGTGGATGCGATGGTCGTCGCCGTCGGCTGGACCATGTGGCGCGACGCGAGTCCGCCTGCGCTGCGCCGATTGAGCACGCTCTTAAAGCTGGCGATGCTCGTCGGCTTGGTCGCGCTGATATGAGTTGCGATAGTCTCGACGCGTCGTCATGCTCCGGCGCGCCGCCGAATGCCGTGCAATCATTCGTGAAAATCGTTGTGCCTGAGCCCTTTATCTCCGTTCGTGGTGAGCTTGTCGAATCCATCGCCGTCGATCCGGCGAGGTCAGCGTGAGACCCTTCACTGTGTTGAGGGTGACAGGTAAGAGCGGTCGCGGGGCGCGGGGGACAGGCACGCACGCGGGCCAGTTGCGGACACCTTCGCGATCAAGCAGTCGTATTTCCCTGAACCGATGAGCGAGATTGCCGTTTCGGCCCGACCGACCGCCGAGCGCACGTCGCGCTGGGTCTATGCGGCGATGGCGCTGCACACCTGCATGGCGGCCGGGACGTATCTGCTGGGCAAGGCGGCGACGATGGCGTTCCCGACGGCGGTCGTCGTGACGCTGCGGGCGGCGGGCGCGGCGGTCGTGCTGGCGGCGTTGTATCCGTTGTTGTCCGACCGCGTTCGGGTCGCCCCGGCCGACTGGCTGCGGATCGCGCTGCTCGGGTTGGTCGGCGTGCCGCTCAACCAGGCGCCGTTTCTGGCGGGCTTGAAGGAAACGCCGCCGGCCACGCCCGCGCTGCTCTACGCCGCGACGCCCGCCGTCGTGTTGCTGATGGGCCTCGCGCTGGGGCGGGAGAAGCTGACGGCGACCAAAGCGGTCGGCGTTGGGCTGGCGTTTTCGGGCGTGGTCGTCGTGTTACTCGGTCGCGGATTGACCGCGCTCGGCGGCGAGATCCATGGCGAGTTGCTGCTGCTCGTCGCGGTGGTCGCGTGGGCGCTCTACACCGTCGCCGCCAAGCCGCTGCTGAACCGGTATCCGCCGACGCAACTCACGGCGCTGGCGTTGATCCTCGGCGCCGTCTGGATGCTCCCGTTCGGCCTAATGGACACGTTCCGCTTCGATTACGCGGCCGTGCCGACGCTCGGCTGGATCGGGCTGGTCTATCTGGCGCTGATCACGTCGGTGGTGATGTATTTTCTGTGGAATGCGTCGCTGCGCCGACTGGCGCCGAGCCGCGTCGCTGTGTTCTCCAACTCCCAACCGGTGCTGACGGCGCTGCTCAGCGCGCTGCTCTACGGCGAGCGGCTGACGCCCGAGTTCTTCATTGGCACCGCGCTCGTCATCGGCGGCGTCTATCTGACCAACCGGCCGAGCGTTTAGCATTTGCCGATGGCGCGAAATCTGTCCGCGTGCCGATGCTGTCTCCCCAATCCCACTCAGCCCCGAACCCGATGTCCACCCGCCCGATTGCCCTCGCGCTTGCCGCGTTCTTGTTCACCGCTGGTTCCGCTGCGTCGCAGGAAGTCGAGCCGGTCGGCGGCACGAACTCCGGTTTCCCATCGATCAGCCGACTCAACACCGAGCCGCCGACGATCAACACGTTTGTCGGTGGCCTCGGGATGACGTTCATCGACGGCGAACCGTATTATCTGCTGAACCTGTCGCCGGAGTTTGCGCTTGGGCCGCTCGGCGTCGGGTTGGACGCGAATCTGCGGCTCTCGACCCGAGACAACAAGCTCTATCAGCCCGATTGAGACCAACCGAGCGACGTGCTGAACGCGATCCGCTACGTCCGCTACGGGCAGAAGCGCGACAGCCGGGCGCTGTACCTGCGGCTCGGTCGGCTCGACGAAGCTCGATTGGGCTACGGCCAGATTTTGTATTTATACAACAACTCGCCCGCCTACGACAACCGCAAGCGCGGCGTCGAGTTCGACCTTGATCTGGGCGCCGTCGGGTTCGAGTCGGTCTATTCGAACCTCGCCCGGCCGGAGATTGTCGGGCTGCGCGGCTACGTCCGGCCGCTGCATGGTCGGCCGCTGCCGCTGCTGAACCGAATCGAGATCGGCGCCACGGCGGCAGCCGATTTCGGCACACGCGCCGGTTACACCGCACCCGACGGGCAGCCGTTCGACCTCGGCGTGCTGCCGGAGAACCGGATCTACTTCGCCACGCCGGGCGCCGGTCAGGGCCAAACGCCGGCCTTGTTCGGGGCCGACATCGGGCTGCCGATCCTCCGCAACCCGCTCACCGATCTGACGGTTTATTTGGACGGCGCAACGATTCGCGGCGGCGGCTCGGGCGCGGCGGCCGGCGCCCAACTTCAACTGCGCGGGCTGGGCCTCGTTCACTTGGGCGCCCGACTCGAGCACCGGATTCTCGGCGACGGCTACCGTCCGTCGTACTTCGACGCTTTTTATGAACTCGACCGCGTCCAAGAGATCGCCCGGCCGAAGGACAGCGATTCGTCGCAGGTCGTGACGATCCAGACGCGCTACTCGCAGACGTTGGCCGCAACCTCGACCGGCAATGGCGTCTATGGCGAACTGCGCGGCGACGTGGTCCAGAAGCTAAGCGTCATCGGCTCGTACCAACGGCTCTACCGCGATCCGAAAAGCGGCTGGCTCCACGTCGGCGCCGATCTGAACGAGGTCGTCCCGAAGATCGTCCTGCGCGGGACGTACGACAAGTGGCGGATCGCCAACGAGCGCGACCTGTTCACGCTCGACGACCGCTCCATCGCTCGCGGCGAACTCGGCTACAAGCCGATCCCGTACCTGACGCTCTCGATCTTGGCCGAGTGGACGTTCATGCCGATCCGCGACCTGAACGACCGCATCGTCGGCTACACGCCGCAGAAACGGATCGAGCCGAAATTCGCCTTTGGGTTCGCATTCTGATGAAGATTCATTGCCCGAAATGTCGCTGGGAACCGCGCCCCGGCGACCGCTGGGCCTGCTCCTGCGGTCACGAGTGGAACACGTTCGATACGGGCGGTCGCTGCCCCGCCTGCGGCAAGACGTGGCACGACACGATGTGCCTCGCCTGCGCCCGCTGGTCCAAACACGTCGATTGGTACCACGATCTGCCGCCCGTCGATCATCTGCTCGAACCCATTTCGACGACGACACACGGGTAAAACTCGGCACGCGCCTGTTGATCTGGACGGTCTTTGGCTTATCTTCGTTTGAGTAAATGCTCAACCGTATTCAGACTTCATGTCGATGCACGACGCCCTGAGACGACGCACCGGGCAGGAGAACCGGTCCGCTGCCGGAGAAGCGCTGTACTGCGAGGTTGCGTGTGCGTCATCCGAGGCGGTGCTGCGCGCGCGCCGGGCTGCCGAATTGGGCGCCGCGGTGTCAAATTCGGTTGATGCGACGCTCAGCACTCTCCAGGGAGTTGCGATTCCAGCTGGCGACCTGTACTCCGAGCTGAGCGACATGTCTGGCAAGCAGACAGTTCCCGAACATGCAAATGAGTCTAG
>JBBSVG010000083.1:0-8056 GCA_038233775.1 Bacteroidota bacterium
AAGGTCAGCGTCGTCATCGGGCGGCACGCAGCGCGTCGAAGAAGCGTCGGGCGCGGGCACGCTCGGGAAATCCGGGATCAGGTCCGGTCGGCCCGTCGGGTGCGGCGACGAGCGGGGCGAGGCCGCGCCAAGCGGTCCAAAGTGCCGCCGTGCGGGCGGCGTCGGAGTGACGTTCGGCCGACCGGAGCGCGTTGATCGGGCCGACGACGGCGAGCGCGTCGGGGAACCGGGCCAGCGTGGCGGTCCAGCCCGACCAATCGGCGCGGCCCGACTCGCCGCTCAACAGCGCTTGGATCTCGCGGTGGACGCGGGCGATCCCGGCGCGGCCCGTCTCGGCGGTCGGGCGAGTTTGTCGCAGTCCGGCGACGGCTTTCGTGTCGCCGGTCAGGCGTTTGGCGAGCGACGGCGTCGGCAGGTCGCTGGAGACGCGCTTGACGTAGAGCCGCGAACCGGCGCGGGCGCGGTCGAGCGCTTCGAGCGCGGCCCGTTCGGCGGGCAGGGCGCGGACCGGATCGCCTAAGTTCAGCGCCAGTTCGGCGGCCCACATCGCGTCGATGGCGCGGCGCAGATCGGTCCGCACCCGGTCGAAAAACATCGTCCCGACCTCGTAATCGTCGTGTTTGTGGGCGCCGTCGGTCTCCGCCTGAAACGTGGACGAACCGCCGCCTGTGGCATCGGCGGGCTGATGATCGTCGCCGATGTCGCTCGATTCATCCCCGAGCGTCGTGCCGTAACGCAGCCGGAGCGTTTGCTGATCTCGGCCGATGGCACGCGAACGCCGGTCGCGCTCGGCGGGACGCGGGCGGTCAGCGATCAAGCGCTCGGTATCGACGATGACTTGGCGCTGCGAGACGAAATCGGTCGGCAGCGCGTCGAGGCCGAAATCCGCCGCGAGCGCGGTCAGGTCGTCGGGGCCGGGGTAGCGGATCGCGAGGCTCGGGCTGCGGCTGTATCCGCCGCCGTTCGGTCCGGCGCCGGGTCGCCCGTCCCACGCCTCGACGTAGGCGTAAATCTCGTTGCCCGGCACGAGTTTGAGCTGCTGCACATCGAATGCGTGGCGAATCGCCGCCCGTCGGGCGCCGGGCGCAACGGGCACGTCGAGGCTGTCCTCGGTGAACTGAATGTCGTGGCCCGAACCGCGCGTCATCGTCAGGTGCAGCCGCAGCCGGGCGAGGCCGTGATCGTCGGCCGCTTCCGCCTCCAAAAGCACCGGCGCGGACAGGCTATCGACCCGAACATCGCCCCTCGGCCGGCGAACCGTGACGGTCGGCGCGTCGTCGGGCAGCGCCCGAATCGGGTAGAGATCGGACAGCCAAACGCGACCGCCGAGGCGAAGCCGAAGCTGATACGCGCCGTTCTGCCGGACAACAAACGGCTGCCCAAGCGGAATAATCTGTTGCCCGACGAGCAACTCGGCCCGAGCGTCGGCCGGTTGAATCGGCACGCTGATCCGAACGCGGCTGCCTTCCGCTGCCTCGATTGCCCAGCGTCCGCGCTGAATCCGGTCGGGTTGGTGGAGATAGATCGGCGGCGAGACGGTGATCGTCGGCCCGCCGATGCCCATCTCTGCGGCATCCTCGCCCGCGTCGGCTGAACCGGGGTTGCTCGTCCGCGTCTCGCCCCGTCGTCCCGGCGTCGGCTTGTGCAGAACCGGAACCCACGCGATCAGTCCGGCGGCGATCAGCAGCGGCAAGACGGGCAGCGTCGGCGCCAGCGGAAACACGTCGGCGGGGGAGAGCACCGCCAGCGCGGCGACGGTTTGGTTAAGCAGCCGCCGGACGAGCGGACTGGCTGAATCGCCGTGTTGAAACGCCGTCGTCGCGCCGTCTTGCAGCGCGGGTTCGTGCCGGTCGAGCCGCAACGCCAAGTCGCGCAACCCGACGCCTCGCACCGCCAAGCCGACCCCGACCAGCGCCGTCGCCAGCCCGATCAGCGGCGCCACCCAACGGGCCGACTCGCCCGCGCCGATCAGTCTGAACAGGCCGAGCGTCGCCAGTCCGGCGCTGAACCCAAACCCTGCCCAGCGCAGCGCGACGAGCAACCGCCAGCGCCGCCGGAAGCGGAAGAGTTGCGCGAGCAGATCGGTGTAAGTGGTTGCGGAGTCAGCCACGGGCGGTTTTGCTTCGAGTGGCTATCCAACGGTCCACGGCGATGAGTCCAAGCGCGGCGACGAGCAACCAACGCCACGCGCCCTGTTGCCGGTCGCGCTCGGCGAGCGATTCGGCGGGATCGGCGGCTGGCGGCGGGGCGACGAGCTTCACGACCGGCAAGCGGCGGTAGAGGTTCGATTCCGGTCGGTTCAACCCGGCGACCGGGTCGGCCAATCCGTCGGCGATCAGCGTCGGCAGCAGCGCGGTTCGGGTCACGTCGGGCCACGTCGCCGGGTTGAGCCGCAGCCCGAGCCAGACCCGCCGCCCGCGCCCATCGGGCCGAACGGTCAGCGCCGGGCGACCGGTCACGGTCCGCCAGCGGACGCCGAATCCGTCGGGCGTCGGGTAGAACGGCAGCGGTCGGTCGGCGAGCGCGGCGAGGCTTGGCGGGAGCGTGTTCGGGTCGAGTCGGGCCGGTTCGGCCTTCGCTCCGCTCGCCGGATCGTCGATGATCAGCGTGCCGCCGGTGCGGACGAAGCTGCCCAGCCGGGCCGTATCCGTCCCCAAACCGAGCGCCCAAACGGTGCCGAACGCGGCCAGATCATCGGGCAGCGTTGGGCCTGAACCGACGCGGATCGAGGGCGAGACAGCACGCAGCGCGGCGGTCAGGATGCGGGCGTCGGTCGCGGCGTCGGGGCGGTGCAGGATGAACGCGGCGCCGGTCGGAACGGATAGCGTCAGCGTGTCGTCGAAGCCGAGCGCGTCGGGCGCGACGAGTTGCAGTCGCCAGCGGTCGGCCAAATGATCGACCCGAATTGGCAACCCGGCGAGCGCCGCAAGCTGCGTCGGCGCGGCGGTCAGTTCGATGCGGCCGGATCGGCTGCCGAGCGTGTCGGTTGTGCTCTCGCCGAGCGTCGCATCGAGCGTCGCGCCGCCGTCCGGTCGCGGCTGAATCGTGACGCGCTGCCACCAGCGGTTTCGTTTGCCGTCGCCGACCGTCCGCCAGCGGATCGGGACCGGCGCCGTCAGCGTGTCCGGCAGCCCCGTTCGACGGCCGTCGGTCCAGACGGTGAGCGTGTCGCCCGAAGCCTGTCGAATCGCCTCGCGCCAACGAAGCGGACCGAACGCCGTCGTGCGAGACAGC
Source organism: Bacteroidota bacterium (assembly GCA_038233775.1). Classification (GTDB taxonomy): domain Bacteria; phylum Bacteroidota; class JBBSVG01; order JBBSVG01; family JBBSVG01; genus JBBSVG01. Next base: position 3,235 of record JBBSVG010000083.1, read on the forward strand.
CCGCTCCGCAGCGCCGCGACGGTCTCAAACGGCCCGCGCACGCTGTCGGTGCCGACAACGAAAGCGCGCCACGGCGTCGATTTCTGCGATAACGCGGTCAGCGCCGTTTCGCGCTCCTTCGGCGTTAGGCTCCGCGAGCCGTCGATCAGCACGGTTTCGCGGGTCGGCGCGGCGGATTCGGTTCGCTGAAAGATGGGATGCGCCGCCGCGAGCGCGAGCAGCGCCATCAGCCCGAGCCGGACGGCGAGCAGCAGCGGATCGCGCAGCCGAACCTGCCGCCGATGCCGGGTCGGACTCGCCGCGATCAGCCGAACCGAGCCGACCAACCGCCGCACGCCGGGATCGCGAGTCAGCAGGTGCAGCGCAAGCGGGACGACGAGCGCCAGCCCGGCCAGCAGCGACAGCGGAAAGAGAAGCGACACCAGTCAGCGATGGGGTTTTACGGCGAAGGCGACTGGCCCTCGGCCTTTGCTTTTCTCTGTCACCCTGAACGAAGTGAAGGGTCTCACGCCGAGGTTGATTCAGCGTCGGGACGGGTTCCGCGTGAGATCCTTCGTTGCACTCAGGATGACAGCATTTTGAGAATGCCGGGCTTTTCGATCTGCATTCAGCGCGAACCGGCGCGGCGGCGGAGGACTTCGCGCAGCGTCGGGCCGAGCGGGCGGTCGAGGTCGAGTTGCAGGTGCGGCACGCCGACGCGGCCGAGGGCGAGCGCGGTATCGGCGAGAAAGCGGCTGAACCGGTCGCGATACGCCGACCCGAGCGAGCGGGCGTCTGCCCGAACGATCTCGCCCGTCTCCATATCCTCGAACCGGATCGTCCCGGAGGCCGCGAACGCGCCGGTTCGCTCGCCCGGTCCGACCAGATGAAACGCCAGCGCCTCGTGTCCGGCGGCCCGGCCCCGACCAAGCAGCGCGGTCAACTCGTCGGCGTGGCTGTAGAAATCGGTGAACACGGCGACGATTCGGCGCCCGCCCAAGCGGCCGAGGATCGGGTCGAGCACCGCCGCCGTCGTCGGCAGTTGGCCGACCGGTCGGAGCCGAGATAATTCCGTCAGCAGATGGTGAAACCCATTGGCCGAGCCGTCGGCCGGGTGGTAGCGCGGGCCATCGGCAGTCAGCGCGACGAGCCCGACACGGTCGCCCTGCCGTCGAGCCAGCGTTCCGAGCGCCGCCGCCGCGAGGGTCGCCACGCGCAGCTTGCTCACGCCGCGCTCGGTGTGGCCCATGCTGCCGCTCGCATCGACGACGAGCACGAGATCGGTGGACGGTTCGGCCTCGACTTCTTGGACATAAACGCGGTCGGTGCGGCCCCACGCCTTCCAGTCGATGCGGCGCGGGTCGTCGCCGGGCGCGTACATCCGGTACGACTGGAACGTGGTGCTCGTCCCGCGCTCCGAGCCGCTGTGTCGCCCGCTGAGCAACCCATCGACGATCCGCTCGGCGACCAACGCGAGATCGGCCAGCGACAGCAAGACCTCGGGCGGCAGCAGATCGGCCCTGTTCATCGGTTAGAGCCGACCTCGAGGCGGCGCCGTTTGCGCGAGCAGATGCTCGATCACCCGGTCGGCGGTGATGCCCTCGGCCTCGGCCTGAAACGTCGGCAGGACGCGGTGGCGCAGGACCGGTTTCGCCAGCCGCCGCAGGTCGTCGGTCGAGACGTGAACCCGACCCGAGGCGAACGCCAGCGCTTTCGCCCCGACCAGCAACGCCTGTCCGGCTCGCGGCCCGGCGCCCCAGCGGACCCAGCCATCGACGGTCGCGTCGCCGCTGCCGGGTCGTGAAGCGCGGACGAGCCGGGCGGCGTAGGCCACCAACTCGTCGGCGACGAGCACCTCACTGACGGCCCGTTGCAGCGCGAGCACGTCGGCCCGAGTCATCACCGGGCGGAGCACCGGCGGCGCGTGGGCGGCGGTCTGTTGCAGGATTTGGATCTCTTCCGCTTCGTCGGGGTAGCCGACCGCGATGCTGAGGAGGAACCGGTCGAGTTGCGCTTCGGGCAGCGCGTAGGTGCCCGCTTGCTCAATCGGATTCTGCGTCGCGAGCACGAAAAACGGCGGCTCAAGCGGTCGCGTTTCACCAGCGACGGTCACGGCGCGTTCCTGCATCGCCTCGAGCAGCGCCGCTTGGGTTTTCGGCGGCGTCCGGTTGATCTCGTCGGCGAGCAGCAGATGGGTGAAGATCGGGCCGGGGATGAAGCGGAACAGCCGCTTGCCGGTCGTCCGGTCTTCTTCGAGGACTTCGGTCCCGAGCACGTCGGTCGGCATCAGATCGGGCGTGAACTGGACCCGACGGAAGTCGAGCTGCACCGCTTCGGCCAGCGCTCGGACCATCCGCGTCTTCGCCAGCCCCGGCACCCCAACGAGCAGCGCGTGTCCACCGGCCAGAAACGCGGTCAGCAACTCGTCGAGCACCGCGTTCTGCCCAACGATGGCTTTTGACAACTCGGCCCGCAGCAGCCGCAGATGCTCGTGGGCGCGGTCCAGATCAACGTCGGTCGGCGACAGGCTCATGCGGGTGAACAAGGGGTTGGATGCCGCGCGGCCCGACCCGCCTCCAGCAGACGGACCGGGCCGCGAACGGGCCGACAGAGGGTTCAGGCGCGGTTCAACGGCGATTTGAGTTGCCGTTTGTGTCTCGCGAGCGGCGTGCATCCTCTCGGCGAAGCGAATCTTCCACCCGCCTAGCCTGCACCGGGTCGTAGCCTTCGGTGACGACCGGAAAAAAGGGCACCGGGACGTTCGGGTTTGGTCGTGGTCCGGCCACCGTCTGGGGTGCCATCCCGTTGGGCTGCGTCTGCGTCGTGCTGGTCGGTCTGAGCATTTGTCCCTCTTGAGTCATGATTGGCGTGGTCCAACGATACCAACCAAAAACGAGCGTCAGAATCACAAGAAGCGCACCTGTCACATACAATCCCCAATAGCCCCAAAAAAGCCTTCTGGATTTCTCATCTCCGAACCGGCGATTGTTCTCGACCGCATTCCGGGTGGCTTTGGTCATCGCAAAATAAACATCGATCCGCGAGTTGTTGCTGAACAGGTCGATTACCTTCTGATCGAGTGGCAATTTCTGGTGTTCAGCCTGTTTCAGAACCCGGAACAGCAGCGCACAGGTCGTCACAAGCGATCCAATCGTCAGCGCACCGACGACGAGCAGCGTCCATTGGGCCGGCGACCTCGGCGGGACGACGTGCTCGACCATCCAGTTGCCGAAGAACCCGGCGACACCGAGCAAAAACGTCAGCACGGTCAGGAACGTCGTTGCTTTTGCCTCGATCCGGTTGAACCGGTTCTGTTCCTCGTTCAGCACCTCTTTTGCCAGCAGATACAGGTCTTTGTAGCGCTCGATGGCTTCGCTATCCACCGTTGGATCGGGGAAAACGGTCGGCGGTGGCGGCGGATCGTCAGAGCGGACGATCCGCCGCAGGAGCAGCGCCCAGGCGATCAGCTTGACCATTCGGCGGTCCGGTTGGGCGGGTCAGTAGGCGAGGGCGTAGATGACGATGTTCACGCCGAACTTGGTGTTGTCTTCCCGCAGAAAGCGCTTATTGCGGAAGTCGTAATCCCACTCGCAACCGTAGTCTTTGTTCGAGTAGAGCACGCGCAGACGGCCGCCGAGGGTGATGCCTTTCAGGTAATCGTGGACCAGATTATCGCCCCAGCCGTTGAGTTCGTGCGAGGTCGTCGGCGGACCTTTGTCGAAGCGGAAGAAGGCTGAGTAGATCGGGTGCGAGTTCGGCAGCTTTTTGAGCGCTTCGGCGCCGGTGAACATCGTCGCCAGTTCGCGCTCGACGGTGCGGGCGAAGGCGCCATCGACGTCGTGGTTGCAGTCGTCGATCAGGACAAACCCGCCGTTGCGGACGAAGCGCTCGAAGTTCCGCTTCTCCGTCGGCGTGAAACGGACCGAGCGGTGGCCGGTCAGATAAACGAACGGGTAGCCGAACACGGCTTCGCTGCCCAACTGAACGACCTGTTCGACCGGATCGACCGACAGCGTCGTGTACTCGATCAGCGAGTTGAGCACGTTGCTCGGCATCCGCTCGTCGATGTCCCAGTCGCCCGACTCGTAGGCCAGTCGGGCGAAGACGAACCGGGCGGCGGTCACACCGCGTCCGACAGGCTGCTGAAGGTGAAGTCGCGGACGCGCATCGGTGGGATCAGCGACGCCGCGCTCTCCGAGCCGAGCACCCGAACCGGCGTGCCGAGCTTGTCGATGTTGTTCAGCATGATAACCGGGCTTTCGTTCCAGCGGAAGTTCTTCACGGCGCGGCTGATCTTGCCGTTCTCGACCAGAAACGTCCCGTCGCGGGTCAGTCCGGTCAGCAGCACCGTCTGCGGATCGACCAGTCGGATGTACCAGGTGCGCGTCACGAGAATGCCCCGACGCGTGTCGCGGATCAGGTCGGCGGTGGTGCCGTCGGGACCGCCAGCCATGATCAGGTTCGTCGGCCGACCGAGCGGTTGCTTGCCGGTTTTCTCCGCCCAGTAGCGCGAGTAATACATCTGCTCGACGGTGCCGTTGTGGACCAAGTTGTAGGCCCGCGACGGCAGCCCCTCATCGGTCCACGGCGAGCCGGGCAACAGCGGGTTCTGCGGGTCGGTCGAGATCGAGACGTTCTCGCCCATCAGCCGCTCGCCCAACCGGTTGCCGCCGCCCGCTTTCGAGAGGAACGAGCGGCCTTCATCGGCCGGCCGGGCGTTCATGAAGTTGCTCATGACCGAGATCAGGCCGACCGAGGCGGCCGGTTCGAGAATCGCCGTGTACTTGCCCGGCTCGAGCGCGACCGGGTTTCGCGACGCTTCCGCCTTCTCGATGGCGATTTG
>JBBSVG010000084.1:0-8056 GCA_038233775.1 Bacteroidota bacterium
CGCCGCGCAGATAACCGGGGACAGCGGACGGATCGGGCATCACGGTCGGGTCAGGTGGTCGAGCAGATGATCCATCGTGTAGAAACCGGGCGGTTGGGCACCGATCCAGCGGGCCGCTCGGAGCGCGCCGTGGGCAAATCCGTCTCGCGAACGGGCCGTGTGGATCAGTTCAATCGTGTCCGCCGGACCGTCCACGGTCAGCCCATGCGTGCCGGGAACCGAGCCGACGCGGGCGACGCTGATCGTCAGCGCGGCCGGATCGATCTCGCCCGGCGGTGGATCGGGCAGCACGTGGGTTTTGCGGGTCGAATGGGCCAAGATCGTCTCGGCCAGCAGCAGCGCCGTGCCGGACGGGCGGTCGCGTTTCAGCCGATGATGTGTCTCGCTCAGCGCCAGATCGTACTCGGGCAGCCCATCGACCAACCGTGCGGCCTCGGCAACCAGTCGCCGGAACAGCGCGACGCCGAGCGAGAAGTTCGGCGCGGCGATGAGCCGGAGTCCGTCGGTTTCGACCAACCGCTCGACCGCAGCCCGGTCCGCTTCCCACCCCGTCGTCCCGACGACGACCGGAAGGCCAGCCTCGGCGACGAGCCGAAATCGGTCCAGCAACCCGTCGGCGGCGGTGAAGTCGATGGTTACGTCAGCGTCCGCAAGCGCTTGGGCCGCAATGAGTTCGCGGCCGAAGGCGTGGACAACGGTTGAGCCGTGCTGCGGCGCGAGCCGGATCAGCTCGCCGCCCATCCGGCCGCGACCGAACAAGACCAGCCGCAGCGGTGCGCTCATGTCAGCGAGCGGTGGGTTTGTGGGTCGGACCGGTGCGAGCGGGCGGTGAACCCCTCAATCAGCCCGCCGGGTCGGCACGCCTCGTCGTCGGCCACCGGACCGTCGATGGCCGGTTCGCGGTTGGCGGTCGTGTAGAGGCCGAACGCGGTCAGCAGGACGCCAAAGATCGTCAGCGCGAGAGGCGTGCTTAGGTGCTCGCCGATCAAACCGCCAAGCAGGTTGCCGATTGGCAGCGTCCCGGCCCACGACAGGCCGTAGATCGCCAGGATTCGGCCGCGCATCGACTCGGGTGCGAGCAACTGGATCGCCGTTGTGCTCGAGACGAGCACCAGAAACCAGCCCATCCCAGCCAGCGCGACGAGGACGGCCGACAGGCCGAACAGCGGGCTCTCGGCGAACCCGATCATCGCAAGGCCGAACCCGGTCGTTGCAGCCGGGATCAGGTGGTGACGCGGCATCCTCTTCGTGATCGCACCGATCAGTCCAGCCGCGACCACCGCCCCACCGCCGAAGCAGGCGAGCAGGATGCTGAACCCGGAAGCGTCGGTCCCAAGCACCTTTTCCGCCATGACCGAGAGCAGCCCCTGCACCGGTCCGCCGAGCAGCGTAAACACGGCCACGCTGACGAGCACGCGGCGAATCCCGGCGTGCTGTCGGGCGAATGTCCACGCTTCACGGAAGCCGGTGCTCGCCCCAGCGGCAGCGGCCCGCTCGGTGGCGTGGGTCCGAATCGCGATCAGCGCGGCGACGACGGCGATATAGGAAACCGCGTTCAGTCCGTAGGCGACCGAGGCGCCATAGGCAACGAGCAGCGCGCCGCCAATGGCCGGACCGATCAGCCGGGCGAGGTTGAACTGGGTCGAGTTCATCGCGACGGCCGCGCTGAGGTCTTCTTTGGCGACCAGCGACGGGAACATCGCCATCCACGACGGTCCGCTGAGCGCGTTGATCGTCCCCATCAGAAAGGCGACGACGATCAGCACCGTCGCCGTCGTTCCGTGCCAGACGACGAACGCGGTGTAACTGGCGATCAGCATCTGCCCGACCTGGCCGACGAGCAGCAACCGGCGGCGCGGCAGGCGGTCGGCCAGCACTCCGGCCGGGATCGTCAGCACGACGGCTGGGGCGAAGGCGGCGAAGTTCAGCACGCCGACGAGCAGCGGCGAGTGCGACAGTTCCCAGACCAACCAGCTTTCCGAAACGACCTGAATCCACGTCCCGCAGTTGGAGATGAGCGCGGCCACCCACAACAGGGTGAACTCACGCTGGCCGAAGACGCGGAAGCTGTCGCGCCAGCCCGATTTCTTTTGCTGTAAGTCGATAGATTCCAGCATAATACCTCACGCGCCCGGACCCGATCATCGGTTGCTTCGGATCAGGCCACCCAAACCCTATGCCCCCGGCGGCGGCAACGGCTCGTGGTCGGTCGGCACGCCGACGGCCGTCTGCCGGAGCCGCACCGGCGCCCGCTCGCTGCGACGGCGGTAGGTCAAGTTCAGCGTCTCGACGAAGATGCTGAACGCCATCGCGCCGTAGATGTAGCCTTTCGACAGGTGCTGCCCAAACCCTTCGGCGATCAGCGTCACGCCGATCAGCAGCAAAAACGAGAGGGCCAAGATCTTCACGCTCGGGTGGCGCATGACGAAGTCGCCGATGGGCTTGCCGAGGGCGAGCATGACGCCGAGCGAGAGAATAACGGCCGCCATCATGATCGCCAAATGGTCGGTCATCCCAATGGCGGTGATGACCGAGTCGAGCGAGAAGACGATGTCGAGCAGCATGATCTGGACGATGCCGGCCGTCATCGTCGTCCCGGCGCGGCGGCCGTCGGTTGCCTCGTCGGCGCCTTCGAGCTTGTGGTGGATCTCCATCGTCGCCTTGTAGAGCAGAAACAAGCCACCGCCGAGCAGGATCAGGTCGCGACCCGAGACCTCGTGCCCGGCGAGCGTGACCAGCGGACGGGTCAGCTTGGCGATGAACGAGACCAACGAGAGCAGCCCGAGTCGCATGACGCAGGCGCCGATCAGCCCGATCCACCGGGCGCGACCTTGCTCAGCGGCGGGCAATTTCCCGGCGAGGATCGAGATGAAGATGATGTTGTCGATCCCGAGGACGACTTCCATCAAGGTCAGTGTCGCGAGGCTGAGCCACGCGGCGGGATCGGTGAGCAGATCGAGCATGACATAGAATTGAAGGTGAACGGCGGGTGTTCAGCGGTTGAACAATCCATCGACCGGCGAAAACGCCGGGGGCAGCGAAAAAGTGCGTCTCGGGTGGCGAATTCGCGGATTTCGGCGGCGGCGGACGATCTTGCAGAGCGGCACTTTCTTTTCAATATGACCGTTATATTATCACTCCCCCGCAACACCCCTCTCTCGCTCCTCACCGGAGACCCGCCGATGGTGTATTTCGCCGCAGCCGTGCTGTATGTCGTCGTCGCTGCGCTCGTGGCCCGACGGTCGGCCCGAGCCTTCCGCTCGTGGGACACGACCCCGCCGCTGACCGCCGAGCCTCAATCCGACTGACCCGTCGCCTCGATCAGCTTGCGCAACCCCGCCTGAACCACTTGCCCCGCGAACCCGTCGCGGTGGTAATCGAACCCGTGCTGTCCGGTCGGTAGATAGACCGTCTGGTGCGGCAGTCCGCGTGCTTGCAGCGCCGCCGTCAGCTCGACCGTGTGGTGCGGGCTGACCAACGGGTCCATCAGCCCGTGGACAAGCAAGGTCGGCGGCGTGTGCGGCCCCAAGTGCGACAGCGGCGAGGCGGCGACGTACGCCTCGTGCGCTTGGTCCGGCGGACCGCCCAAATAGCGCCGGAGCGCCGACGAGCCGTCGTGGACGTGCGGGTTGGCGGGATTTGCGTAGCCCCAGAGCAGATCGACCGGCGGGTAGATCGCGGCCACGGCGGCGACTTGCGCGGTGCGGTCGCCGGACTCGGCCGCTTCGTAGGCGGCTTCGAGCGCCAAATGTCCACCGGCCGAGCGACCGAGCAGGACGATCCGGGTCGGGTCGATCCCCAGTTCGTCGCGGTGCTGCCGCGCCCAGCGAATGGCCGCTTTCACGTCCTCGACCGGTCGCCGCCAATCGCCCGGCGTGAGCGTGTAGTCGATGTCGAGCACGACGGCGCCGACCGAACCGGCCCACCAGCGGTCCCACGATGGGAAATCGCTCCGGTTCCCGCCGGTCCACGAGCCGCCGTGGACGACGATCACCGCCGGTTTCAACCCGCTGCTGCCGGTTCGGTAGAGATCGAGCGACAGCGGCTGGCCGGCAGAGATCGTGTAGGTCCGCGTCTCGACCTGAACGTCCGGCAAGCGCTGCCCGAACAGATACGTGCTCAGCGAGAGATCGGCGCCGACCGCTCCGGCCGGGGCGCGGGCCGTCCACCACGGCCAGAGCGAGAGCCCAACCGTCACCAGTCCGAGCCCGACCGCCAAAGCCGCCAGCCAGCCGGGGCGACCGGCGAGCCACGCCCAGCCGCCCAGCCCGGCGCCGATCAGCCCAACCAACCCAACCCACAGGCTGTACTCGCCGACGACGACGGCCAGCAGCCAGATGAGCGTCTGCGGCGGCGGAACGACGATCCAGACCGCCAGCGCGGCGGTCAGCGCCGACAGGATCAGCGCGACAGTGGGAACGGCTCTCGGGGGCATCAGGGGCGCGGGTTGAGGTCGGCCAGAATTGCTCGGGCGGCGCGCAGGCCGTGGTCGAACGCCTCCTCGAACAGCGGCAGCCCGCTCAGATCGGCGTGGGCGAAGTGGAGGCCGCCGACCGGTCGCCGCGCCTGTTCAAGCCCGTCGCTCCACATGAAACCGGGGCGCGGCCGAATCATCGCGTGGCCCCAGCGCATCACGTCGAGCCGCTCGACCAGACCGCGCAGCTCGGGGTGTGGCCGCTCCAGATCGCTCAACGCGACCTCGGCCCAGCCGTCGCGGCCGATGGAGAGCAAGCGGCGCCGGGCGGCTGCCGGGTCGAGATCGGTCAACGGATAATAGTAGGTGAACACCGTCGGACCGAAATCGCGCTCGGTTTGGTGGGTCGAAACGACGTAGCCGAGGGCCGGGCTGTCGTGGAGGACGTTGTCCCAGCAGAGCGGAAAGCCGCCGTCAGTTGGGTTGCTCGGCCGGTCGCGCAGATGCAGGTTGGCGACCATCCACGGTCCGCTCGTGAACCCGGTCGGCGCCTGCCAGCCGTCGCGCTGGACCAAATGACCGGCGAGGAACATCGGTCCGGCGAACACCGCTCGGTCGGCCCGAAACCCGAGCGCCCGACCCGTCGCCGCGTCGAGCGCCGTCACCTCAACCGAGCGGTCGCCAGGCGCGATTCGCGTCACGAGCGTGCCGGTCCGCAAGCGCGACCCGAGCCCCGTTTTCAGGTGGCGAACGAGCCGCCCGTTTCCTTCCGGCCAGGTGAACACCGGTTGCTCGGGCTCGCCCGGTTGCTCTTTGCGGGCGGCAAAATAGAACAGCGCGGCCCAGGCGCTCGTCCCGGCCATCGTCGCGCCGTAGTCGTCGCGGCAGGCGTACTCGACCCACCAGCGCAACCGGTCGGAGGTGAAGTTGTGGGCGGCCATCCACGCGGCCATCGAGTCCCGGTCGAGCGCCCGAACAGCCGGATCGTCGCTGCCCAAGCGGCGCGGCAGGATGAACGCCCGTCGCCCGAGCGTGTCACGCCAGCCGACCCAGCGGTCGATCTCCGCCTCGAACCGCCGAAGCTGCCGCTCATCGTCGGCGGTCATCCCGACTCGGGGAAACAGCCCGGCTTCCCAGCGGCCCCGGTAGAACAGCCGCTCCTCGGGCTCTCGGCAGACGATCTGCTCGGCCGGGATCGGCGTGCCGTCGGCGGCGAGACCTTCGACGGCGCCGATCTCGGTCAATAATTCGATCAGATCGGTCTGATGCGCGGCCGGAACCGGGACGTAGTGCGCGCCCCACGGGTAGCCGCCGACGGCCGACGTGCCGCTGCGGGCGGTGCCACCGGCGACCGGTTCGAGTTCGAGCACGACGACATCGTCCACCCCGGCCCGGCGCAGCGCCCAAGCCGCCGTCAGCCCGGCCACCCCGGCGCCGATGACGACGACGCCGGTCCGCGTCCACTCGTCCGCCCCGACCATCGGCAGCGAGTCGGGCGAGCGCAACCGGTGGCCGATCCCGACCGACGGACCGACGAGCACGCCCGGCGGCAGCGGCGGCGCGGTCGGCCGACAGCCGGCGCCGATGAGCGCCGCCGGGGCGCCCAGAAACGCCCGCAACAGGTCGCGACGGTTCATCGGACGCGGCCTAAGCGGTGATCAGCGCGACGAGCAGCAGCGGCACGACGACTCCGGCCAGCAGGCACGCCCAGACCTGCCGACGCTTTTTGATGTGCAGAAACGCCATCCACACGCCGAGCCCGGTCGAGGTGACGAGGCCGAGCGCCATCAACAGGATGACGATTTGGACGGCGACCCGAGCGGCCGGACGCTGGACCTTGCCGGGAAGCTTCTGGTGTTTGTGGACCGAGGCCAGCGCTTCGACCCAGCCGTACGGTCGATAGCCGGGTGCCACGTTTTCTGCGGTCGGCGGCGGGCCGACCGGGCGTTCTCCGCTCGGCGCTCCAGTCGGCCGAGCAGCCTGCGGCGGACGGGTCGCCTCGTGCAACTCGAACGTCTGGTACGCGCCCGTCACGGCAAAAAAGATCAGCAGCGGCGCGAACAGGCAGCCGAGGTAGAGATGCAACTGACGAATGGAGGGCATAATCAAGACATGGGGTCAACGGGGACGCGCCGGATCGGGCCGACGGCAGCGGGGCAAAATACGCCGATTCGTCGTCTCGGCAACAGCCATTCGACGCGCAAGGCTCACGACGACAGCCGAACAGCCCTCGATTCATCGGTGCGACCGGGCGGCAGCGACGGCTGGAAGGTGCGTGACCGCTGCGTGCGGATCAGTTCGAGCCGGGTCGTCGCGACGAAGCTGACCAAGCTGGCGACGGCGATGACCGGCATGAGGGCCGAGCCGGACAAGGTCGTCAGGATGACCGTCGTGCTGATCGGCGTCTTCGTCACGGCGACGTTGACGGCAGCCATCAACCCGAGCGCGGCCACCGGGAGCGAGACGGCGCCGCCGGTCGAGAGCGAGAGGGCGATGCCGACGGTGCCGCCGATGAAGAAGAGCGGGAAGATGAACCCGCCGCGAAACCCCGAATGCAGCGTGCAGCCAACGGCGATCATCTTCGCGACGGCCAGCAACAGCAGCATACCGACCGCCATCCAGAGGCCGTGTCGGGCCAGCAAAGCCGCCTGTCCGTCGAGCAGCGTCCGCAGTTGAAACTCGCCCCAGAACAGCGTGCTGACCGGGAGATCGTCCGGCATCAGGTCGGCAATCAGCCCGATGACGATGCCGCCCAGCGTCGCCAGCAGCACCGGCCGACGCTGGAGCCGGGCGGTCAGATGTTCGACACGGGCAAAGAGCCAAACGAACAGCAGCGCGATCAGCCCGCCGATGAGGCCCATCCCGGCGCCTTCGACCATCGTCACGAGCGAGACCGTCGGCAGCGCCGCGAACCGGTACAGCGGCCCGTCGAAACCGGTGGCGGCGTGGAAAACGACGAAGCTGACCAGGGCGGCCAGCACGGCGGGCAGCAGCGCTTCGTAGTACTCCAGACCGCGACGGTGCGGGATCTCCAGCGCGAACAGGGCGCCGCCGAGCGGGGCGCCGAAAAACGCGCCGAGGGCAGCGGCCATCCCGCAGAACGTCAGCATCCGCACCCGCTCACCGGGCAGGCGCAACCGATCCCCCAGCCAACTGCCGACGCTGCCGACGATCTGCACCAGCGGCGCCTCCGGGCCGGCGCTGCCGCCGAAGACGATGGAGAAGAACGAGGTGACGGCCATCGACGGCGTCTGTCGGGCGTCGATGCGACCGTGGGCCATGTGGATGTTGTCCACCACGGCGGCGATCTCGCCCGGCACACCCAGCCAACGCAGGCTCAGTCCGACCAGCAGTCCGCCCAGCCCGGTCACCGCCCAAGTCGGGCAATCCGGCAGCCCCAGCCCCGCCAGCATCCGACTCAGCGCCGGTCGGCCCAGCGCCCAGACAAGGTGCAGTCCGCCTTGCAACAGATAATAATACCCGATGGCGATGCCGCCGCCGAGCAGGCCAATGGCAGCAGCCCAGCCGAGCAAGCGGCGGTAGTCGGTCTGCCGGGGTCGGGTGGCACGCAGCCAGCGAACGGGAGAAAATCGGCGCATCGGGGTCGGAATCGGGGATCGTGAGGCTTGCCGCCCCGCCCCG
>JBBSVG010000085.1:0-7970 GCA_038233775.1 Bacteroidota bacterium
GCAGCTCAACTGTCCATCGTGTGGTCGCGTCGAAAGGCAAAGCCCGCGCCTTTGCCCACCCACGCCGGATGATGCTCAGGCAGATGAGCAGATAAATTGCGCCGCCGAGCAGGCCGAACCAGAGCAACACGTGGAGCATCGGCCAGTGTGTCAACAGGTGCGCCCGCCCCTCACCGGCCGGCCACGCGCCGCTGTCGGGCGGTTGCGGCAGGTACTCACGCCAGCGTCGCCCGACGCCCATCCCCTGGATCCATGCATGGTTCTGACTCAGGTTCAACGCGATATTCTCAATCGACCGCAGCCTCGTGCTGACGGTGGCAGCCTGCCCGGAGCCAAGTCGCCCCAGTTCGCGCACCAGCGGCCGACGGATCGTTGGTGCGGTTATCAGCACGGTCGCAGCGGCGAGCGTGAGCAGCAGGCTGACCCCGGTCAGGCGCCGGGCCGTCGGTCCCCAGCGCTCGGGACGGGCCAGCACACGAGCACTTAGCAACCCAACGAGGCCAATCAAAAGCAACGTCGGGTATTTGTAGAACCCGGCTACGATGTGTCCGACCGCAAGCACCGGGAACAGCCCGAGCCAGAGCCCGTTCGCCCGGCGGAACGGTTTGGCCCCGCTCGCCAGCGCCAATCCGCTGCCGAAGACCAGCCAGAAGGTGTGTTGCAGCGTTGCTTGGTCGGTCGTCAGCATCGTGACCGGCCCATAGCGGGTGATGCGGAACAGCGGCGGGACGAAGGTGTAGCCGATCAGTTGGATCAGCAGGTCGAGCGAAAACAGCACGAGCAGCAGCCGGACCCAAGACATCGCGTCGCTCGGCCGGTCGTGGTGCCGACTCATCAGCCAGTAGAGTCCGGCCAGATAGCCATAGTTTCGCAGTTGCGCCAGCACGTCGCGGACCCTATCGACCGGGGCGAGGGTCAGCAGCGCGACGGCGGCCCCGGCGGCGAGCAACCCGACCAGCGTCAGCACCGGCCCGTCGAGCGCGGCGCGCGGCAAGCGACCGCGAATCAGCCGGACCGATAGATCGCTGGCGAGCAGGACGCCGAGGATCAGGTCAAGCGGATTCAGCCGACCGGGCAGACGCACGAACCAGAGTGCGGTGCGCGGGACGATCAGCTTGTCGGGGTATTCGTGGACCGGGATGATGGCGATGTTGTAGATCGACCACATCACGAGCAGCACGACGAGCGTCGTCCCGATCCGGCGCCACGCACCTGAGAGCAGCCCGGCGCGTCGGGCGAGCACAAGCGCGACCGTCCACCAGACGAGCGAGAGGCCGCTGTCGACGATGACGTGCAGCCGCATCGCCGCCGCCAGCTTGCCGGTGAGATCGGCCAGCGAGGTCGGTTGCAGCGGGCCGATCAGCCCAAGAAGCGGCGGCGCGATCACGGGGCGGGCGGCTCAGGCAGCCGTTGGTGACGGTGCAAACCGGGCGTCAGGTGGTAGCCTTCGCGCTGGCCGGGGACGTGCGGTTCGATGTGCAACGAGATGAGCGCACCGGGAAACAACCGCTCCAAGCCCAGCTCGATCCGGTCGGTTAAGTCATGCGCCGAGCCGACGGACAGGCTCGGATCGACCACCAGATGCGCGTCGATAAACCGCCTCGGGCCAGCGTGTCTCGTCCGAATCGCGTGGTAGCCCATCAATTCGCCGCGAAACCCATCGAGCAGCCCGCCGATCCGGCGCATCTCGTCGGCTGGCATGGCCCGGTCCATCAACCCCTGTGCGCTGCGCCAGCCGAGCTGGATGCCGGTCCGCAGGATGTTCAGGCCGACCGCGATGGCGATCAGCGGATCGAGCCACGGCAACGCCGTCAGCCGGACGAGCAGCAGGCCGACGAGCACGCCGACCGAGGTGGCGACATCCGACCAGAGGTGCACCGCGTCGGCGGCCAGCGTCGGCGATTCGGTCTCGCGGCCGACCCGACCGAGGTACACCGCGACCGCGCCGTTGACCAGCGCAGCGGCCAGTGCGACGACGAGGCCGATGTCGAGCGAGCGGATCACGCTCGGGTGCAGCAGCCCGTGGATGCCGGAGTAGATCACGCCGACGGCGGCCAGCAGGATCAGCCCGCCCTCGACGCCGGCCGAAAAGAACTCGGCTTTCTCGTGGCCGTACGGATGCTCCTCGTCGGCCGGTTTGTTCGCCACCCGGACGACGATGACGACCAGCAGCGCGGCGACGACGTTGACCAACCCCTCGGCCGCTTCGGACAAGAGCGCCATCGACCCAGTCACGGCGTAGGCGACAACCTTCAGCCCGAGCGTGACGAGGCTCGCTACGGCCGTGACGGTCGCAGCGCGGCGCATCCGGGCGGCCCGGCCATCGGTGCTCGGCGAGATCGGGGTCGGCATCGCGGCGCCCTGCGTGGGGGGATCGGGAAAACAAGCGGGCGACAGGGCGGCAAACCCGTCGCCAGAAAAGTTCAACTCGCCTTGAATCCGACGTTCGCAGCGGTTGAATCGCCTAACAGTCGGTCGGCTCGACGGACGGCGAGCGCCTCGACGAGCCCGACCAGCATCGCCAGCGCGATCAGCGTCGGGACCGTTGCGCCCGGCTGCCGCAGGCTGAGGTCTTGCGCCGCCACGAGCGCGATAAACAGCGGCGCGACGGCGAGCGAACGAAGAAATCGGCCCGTCAGCTCGAGCCGGTCGTCCGGCTCCGACAGCGGCCAGCGCGGCTGCACCACCGACCAACCAGCGACGACGAGCGCCGTCGCCAGCCCGAGCCACGCCGTCTGCACGAGGCTGTGGCCGAGCGGCATCGTGAGCGACGAGGCCACAGTGATGACGAGGTAGAGTGGCAGCCAGAGTCGGACGGCGAGGGCGAGTCGGGTGCCGAGCAGGAACCGGCCGGGCCTTGCGACCGGCATCGCGCCGAACAGCCACGACGCCTCGGCCGCCGCCGAGACGCGCAAGCCGACCGAGACGACCGACGCGGTGAACAGCGCGACCATCCCGAGCGACAGGTTCAGCGCCGTCGCCGGGCTCTCGATCAGCCCGCCCTCGGCGACCGGATCGCCCAGCCGCCCGGTCAGCAGCCCGAACAGGACGACCGCGACCGGCATCGCGACGAGCGGCGCAAACCTCGTCCGCAGCGACCGGTCGCCGCGAAGCTGCGCCTCGACCAGCGCGAACCCGGCGCGCACCTCCGCATCGGGCAGCAGTCGGAGAACGCGGCCGACCCAGTTCGGCGTCCGGCCAGCCGGGTCGATCTGGTCGGATTGCCGTAGCCGGTCGAGCAAGTCGGGCAAGCGGCGACCGAGAAACAGCCCCGAGACGAGCGGGGCGACGAGCGATAGGGCGACGGCCAGCGCGGCGGCGAGCCCGAACGGCAATCCACCGGTCGCCCACGCCCATAGCGCCGCGAACCAGCCCGGCGGCGTCAGGATCAGCGCAGACGGGTCACCCAACCGGTCGAGCCAGCCGCCCGCGCGGGTGAGTTGCAAGCCTTGATAGACGACGAGCAGCCCGAGAATCGCCGCCGCTTGTCCATAGACGAGCACGCGGCGAAACCGGATCGGCGCGACCCGCCCCATCAGCCACAAGGTGACGGTCAGCGCAACCGAACCGGCGGCGAGCGAGGCCGTCAGGCTGACGATCAGGTACAGCACCGCCGCGCCGGGTCGGCCGTGCGCCGCCAGCCAGACCGCCGCCGGTAGCGCAAGTGGCAGCGCGACGAGGCCGATGTGGACGGCCAAGATCGTCGCTTTGGCCGCTGCGAACGTGCTCGGCGAGATCGGCCACGAACCGGTCAGATCGACCGTCGCCGCCGGTCCGATCAGCGCGTCGTAGCCGGAAACAAGGGCAAACGCGACCATCGCCATCGTGAAGCCGAGCAGGACCAGCGCTTGGGCCGTCGGCTGGAGCCCAGAGTGGGCGACCGCGACGAGCGTCCACGTCCCGGCGATGCCGTAGGCCAGCCCGTTCAGCGCCAGCCGCGAGGCGAATCCCCCGCTCGTCCGGCCGTGCTTGCTCCGCACGTCGAGCCACCAGAACAACCGAACAAGTTGACGGTACTGCTCGCCGTCGAAGCCGTTCCGGGTCACGGCGACCGGCGTCGCTGCACGGTGCGAACCGCGTCCTGATGCGCCTCGTAGGTCTTGGTGAAGATGTGGTGCCCGGTCCCGTCGGCGACGAAGTAGAGAAACTCGTGCTGTTCGGGGTCGAGCACCGCATCGACCGAGGCGCGGCCGGGGTTGTTGACCGGACCCGGCGGCAGTCCGCTGTGGAGGTACGTGTTGTAGGGCGACTCGATTCGGTAGTCGCGCAGGAACAGTCGGCGCGGTCCGCGAGGCAGCGCGTACTGCACGGTCGGGTCGGCCTGCAAGCGCATCCCGATCCGCAATCGGTTGAGGTACACCCCGGCGATCCTGCGCCGCTCCTCCGGCGCTTGCGCCTCGCCCTCGACGATAGAGGCCAGCGTCAGCACCTCGTCGGGCGTCAGGTTGAGCCGCGCCGCGCCAGCCCGAACGTCCTCGGTGTCGAACATCCGTCGGTGCGCGGCGACGAGCTGCTTCAGGATCGACTCGGGCGCCTCGTCGGGCGTGAAGGTGTAGGTCGCTGGCATCAGCCGCCCCTCGAGCAGCGGCTCGCCCAGCCGGTGCGCGACGGCGGAATCGCGGGTGGCCTGGACGAACCCGGCGCTGTCGATCCCGATGGTTCGGTGCAGCACACCGCCGATCTGCCGCGCCGTCAGCCCTTCGGGAATCGTGACGGGGATGCCGCTAACCTTGCCTTTCCGCAGCAGCCGCAGCAGTTCCCACTCGGTCAGCTTCGATGGGACGCGGTAGAATCCGGCCTGAAGTTTCCGCGCCGTCCCGCTCGCCCACGCGGCAGCGACGAAGACCGAGCGGTGCCGGATGATCCCCAAGCTGTCGAGCGTCGCGGCGATTCCATCAACGCCGAGGCCGGAGCGGACCCGAACGTACTGCGGCGCCGTTTTCGACCGCACCGGCGTGTTCCAACCGCTGAAGAGCAGGTAGCCCAACGCCGCAGCGGCGACGATCAGCAGCACAAGCAGCGGCAGACAACCGCACCCGCTGCGCTGTCGAGCGGGCGCGGCGACGGGTTGGACCGGCGGACGGATCGGGCGGGGGGACGGCGACCGGCTCATGCGGGATCGGCGGCAGAGGGGGTGGACTCAACGGGCGCCGGAGCGAGCGGCGGGGCGTTCGGGGCGAAGCTCGGCCAGCGCGCCGGGGGACGGCTCTCGGCGGCGACGGATCGGGGCGAGGCGGACGACATTGAGTCCGGCTGCGGACTGCCGAGCGCGGCCGTCCGTTCGCGCTCCAACCGCCGGGTTTCGTCGATGATCCGCTCGTAGAGCCGCCGAATCGCCTCGTCCGGCAGCGGGCCGCTGTTGTGCCCGACGACGTTGGCGATGACGGCTTTTTCCCGAACCGGCATGTAGATCGGCAGCCCGGCCAGCCGCTTGATCGCACCGATGGCTTCCGCACAAACGGCCCGCTCGTTCAGCAGCGCGACCAGTTCGCGGTCGATCTCATCGATGCGCCGTCGCCACCCGTCGATATCGTCCGCCACCGCTTACCCTCTGGTTGGTTCAAGGGCAAAGTACGGTCAGGCCGGGCGAAAAACCAAGCCGCCGCCGCGCTATGCCTCGCGCAGCGGTCGGAGGAACTGCGTGGCCGACTGAACCGCCGTCTCGGTGTCGGGTGCCGTCTCAATCGCACGCAGCAGCGCCGATCCGACCACCGCGCCGAAGGCCGGTCCGTCCCACACTGCCCGGATCTGCTCAGGGCGACTGAGGCCGAACCCGACGACGAACGGTTTCTCCGCCAGCCGAGCCACCCGGCCCAGAAAGCTCGACAGCGCGTCGGCGCCGGCTTCCTTGACCCCGGTCACGCCGGTGACGGAGACGCAGTAGGAGAAATCGCTGCTCGCCCGGTCGATCTGCCGGATGCGCTCGTCCGACGAGGTCGGCGCGATCAGGTACACGACGCTGAGCCCGTTTGTCCGGGCTGGCGCGGCGATCACCTCACCTTCTTCCGGCGGCAAATCGGGCAGGATCAGCCCGTCGGCGCCAGCCTCGGCTGCATCATGGGCGAATGCTTGGGCGCCGTAGCGGAGAATCGGGTTGATGTAGCCCATCAGCAGCAGCGGCACCGTCAGCCCGGCGGCCCGCGCTTCCCGAACCCGCTCGATCACCCGGCGGACCGAGGCGCCGTTGGCGAGTGCCCGGTTCGAGGCGGCTTGGATCGTCGGACCGTCGGCGAGCGGATCGGAGAATGGCAACCCGAGTTCAATCGCGTCGGCCCCGGCCGACTGGAGCGCGAGCAAGAGCGGCACCGTCGCCCCGGCCGTCGGGAACTCCGGCGTCAGGTACGGGATGAGCCACTTCCGGCCCGCCGGGCGCTGATGAAGCGCGTCGGCGAGCCGGTTGGAGGGTACGTGCGGAGCGGACAAGCCGTCAGCGGCGGTCGTCGGTGTCGATGCCAAAGATCTCCTGCACGCCGTAGGTGATGTAGAACTGTAGGCCGATGCCGGACAGGTTCAGCTTCGCGTCGTCGAACGACGTCAGCGTGAAGTTGTCACGGCTGTTGATCAACTGCTCCTCGTAGTTGCCGTAGAACGTGACCGGCTGCGTCGTTCCATTTGGGTTGGTGAACGTCCCGGTCATCGTCGTCAGTCGCCGCTTGTCGGCTCCGGTCAGCGCACCATGATAGAACAGCCGACCCTTCGCCATGAAGCCGACGCTCAGGCCAGGCTGGAACTGGTACTCAAGCCCGCCGCGCACCTCGCCGCCGTAACCGAACCCACGCTGGGCTGGCTGCGGGTACTCGTTGTTCAGCGTCTTGTACTGGACGAACGGGTAGAGCATCGGGACCACGCCGAGGAAGCCGGTGCTCTTCGCGTACACGTTGCCGTAGTACTGGACCGGGATGCCGACTCCAAAGGCAAGCACTTGGGCCTGATCGGCCACCTGTTCGGTGGTCAGCGGCGCGCTGTTCGGGACGTTCTGGCCGCTCGGCAGGTTGCCCAGCAGGTGGTCTTCGAACCGGCTGAACAGGAACTGCGTTGCCAGCCCGGCGTAGATTGCGTGCTTGCGGTTGACGCGGAGCAGGAAGTCGGCCCCGGCATCGAAGCCATAGTGCGAGCTCGCGCCGTCGTTGGCAAGCCCGGTCGTGTTGGGATCGATCAGCGCCGATGGGAACGACTTGACGGCGTCGTTGTACTGGCCGAGCGACCGATAGTCCAGCCCGGCGTTGAGCTTGATCTTAAACTTCTGATACGACTGGCCGACGACGAGGGCATTTTCGCCGAATTGCGCCTTCGCCTCGCGACCGCCCATCACCACCATCGCCGTTGCCGCCAGGGCCACCCAGCCCGTTCGCAGAATCCGTGTCATCACTCTGTTCTCCCTACCCTGTGGATGTCCCTGGTGTCTTGCGCTGCCCAAAGCGTCGCTGAGACAGGTAGCCGAGAAACCCGCGCTATCTCGCAAACATTCCCGAGCCTGCCGGATCGGCTCTCAGGCGGCTATTCGGCAGGCTCGAATCGGGGCAACGGCCAGTTCGGCACCGCCTCCAGCTCGAGCCCGTCGCGCCGACCGGCGGCGAGCTTCAACCGACCGCTCATCGCGATCATCGCCGCGTTGTCGGTGCAGAACTCGGGGCGCGGGATGGTCAGCCGCAACCCGGCGCGCTCGGCCGCCGCCGTCAGCGCCGACCGCAAACCTCGATTCGACGCCACGCCGCCAGCCAGCACGATCTGCCCGACGCGCTGTGCTTTCGCCGCTCGAATTAGCTTCGTCACCAACACCTCGACGACCGCTGCCTGAAACGAGGCGCACACGTCGGCCCGATGCTCGGCGAGATAAGCGTCGAGATCGGGCTGGCGCTTCAGGTGGTGCAGCACGGCCGTCTTCAGGCCGCTGAACGAGAAGTCGAGCGGCGCGTCGGGCAGCAACGGCCGGGGAAAGCGGACAAAGGTCGGGTCGCCCGACGACGCCA